>NZ_DAOLKE010000421.1:0-2813 GCF_035331805.1 Plasticicumulans sp.
GCCATCGGCATCACCGCCTGCGCCAGCACGTGCAGGCCGGTCGCGAGCAGCGGTGCCGTCTCCGGGCTGAACCCCCACCAGGCGCAGACCGTCGCGGCCACGCGGCTGCCCATCGGGGTCGGGCTGGCGAGTGCGGGCAGCGCGCACATGGCAATGCCGCGGATCGACGTGAGCGTCGTCGCCACGCTTTTGCCGTACGCGGACAGGCGCTCGCCGGCGATGCCGAGTGCAGCGCGGTGCACGGCGAAGGCCGCCGGCCAGTCGGGCGCGGCCAGCGAACGTTCGTCGATCTGCACCAGCACGCTGCCGTCGAGCTGCAGCAGCGTGGTCACGGCGACGTGATCGAGGTCCGGCGTGCCGTCGGCGCCGGTACGCGCGGTCACGAGCTGGGCGCCGTCGCCGTGCAGCAGTTCGGCGAGCAGCGCGCGCAGGCCGGGGCGCGGATAGAAGGCCGGGGCGCCGCTGCGCGAATCGAGCAGGCCGGCCACCCAGCGCGGCGGCTCAGCCGCGGCGCTTGTCGAGGACATTCGAGAACGCGTCGCCGAGCTTGCCGAAGGCCGTGCAGATCGCCTCGAACAGCGCGCGCCAGTGCGTGAGCGCGGTGCCGACGCCATCGGCGTGCAGCGCCTTGACCGCTTCGAACTGCGGATGCAGCAGCAGCGCCGGGTCGATGCCGTTCAGCACGTCGCCGTCGAGGTGGATCGTCGTCTGCATCACGACGCGCTCGCCGCCGAGGTTCCAGAGCTTGCGCAGGCGCATGCGGTCCTCGGGCTGCAGGTCGAAGCCGCGGCCCGGCGTCGTCTGCAGGTGCTGCCAGCCGATGAAGGCCTGCAGCCAGCGCGATTCGCGTGCGATGCGCCGCAGCGGCGCGCGTGCCGGCGATTCGGCCGGGGTCTGCGCGAGCAGCGTCGCGGCAACATCGGCGCAACTGCCGAACAGCGTCGCCCACAGCAGCGCGCCGGCAAAGCGCTCATCGAACGGTCCGGCCCCGCTTTCGAAGGTCGCGGCGTTGCCGGGCGGGTGCAGCGCATTGATCGCATCGGCGAGGTGGCCGTAGGGCGCGGCCAGGCCCGGAAAGGTCTGCGCGATCAGCGCCAGTGCCCGGCCGATCGCGGTGTCGTGCTCGGAAGCCGGCGGCGGCGGGGCCGGCGGTTCGGCCGGAGCGCCGGCATCCTGCAGCACGGCGTCGATGTGCACGGCGGCGACCGAGTCGTCATCGGCGTGCACGGCGTCGATGTGCACGGTGTCGGCGGTCGGATTGCCGGGGATCGGGGCCGGGCCGGCGTCGAGTTGCACGAGCGTGGCGACGTACTTCTCGGCGATCTCGCGCAGCAGCAGCGGATAGGCCGGCGGCTTGCGCGCCGTCATGCCCGGCTTGAGGACCGTGTTGACTTCGAGCGTCATCAGGTCCTGCGCGATGGACAGCGCGATCTGGCGCAGATCGGCCATCGGCGTTCAGTCCTTGCCGGTCGCGAGCGCGATCAGCTTCTCGACGGCGTCGAGGTTGGCCTTGACCGTCGCCTGCGCGCTGGCGACCTGCGACTGGTGGAAGGCGCGCAGCGCATCGTCGGCGCCTTCGCCGAAGTCCGCCGGCACGATGTTCAGGATGTCGCCGCCGACCAGATCGATCGACGTGTACAGCAGCTTGCTGCCGGCGGCCGGTTCGTAGCGGCCGGTGGCGGGGTTTTTCGTTGCCTCGCCGACTGCGGTGGTGATGTCGAGCGTGGTCATGCGCTCGAAGGCGGCGTTGAGCTTTTCGAGCAGCTTGCCGCGGCCCGCGTCGAGTTCGTCGGCCATGATCCGTACCTCGCGTCCCTTCCGTGCGGGCCGGGGCGGACAGCGGGGCGCGGCGTCCGGGCGGCGGCCACCCGCGGCGGGCGTCCGCTTACGTTCTAGTCGCCGCGGCCGGCTTGGCAAGCGCTCACGGCGGCGCCGTCGTTCCACAGCCAGGCGGCGCCGCGCACGCCGCTCGAATCGCCGTGCAGGGCCGGGCGCAGCGGCGTGTCGACGGCATCGGCAAACACGTGCGGCGTCATCAGTGCCGGCACGCGCGCGTAGAGCTCGTCGACGCGCGACAGGCCGCCGCCGAGCACGATGACCTCCGGATCGAGCAGGTTCACCACCGTTGCCAGCGCCCGCGCCAGCCGCTCGCAGTAGCGCGCCAGGCTGGTGGCGGCGGCCGGATCGCCGGCACGGGCGCGTCCGACGATGGTCTCGGCCGGCACGAGCTGCTGCAGGCCGTGCTCGCGGGCGTGGGTGCGCGCGAAGCCGGGGCCGGACAGCCAGGTCTCGATGCAGCCGCTGCGCCCGCACCAGCAGAGCGGCCCCGGATGCTCGCCGATCGCCGGCCACGGCAGCGGGTTGTGTCCCCACTCGCCGGCGATGCCGTTGTGGCCGTTGAGCACGCGCCCGTGCGCCGCCAGCCCGCCGCCGACGCCGGTGCCGAGGATCACCGCGAACACCAGCCCGGCCCCGGCCGCGGCACCGTCGACGGCTTCGGACAGCGCCAGACAGTTGGCATCGTTGGCGAAGCGCAGCGGCCGGTTGAGCAGGGCTTCGAGATCACGCGCCAGCGGCCGGCCGTTCAGGCAGGTCGAATTGGCGTTGCGCATGCGCCCGTCCCGCGGCGAGGCCGAACCCGGCGTGCCGAGCCCGACGCTCGCCCGCCCGCCCAGCTCCTGCTCGGCCGCCTCGACCAGCCCCCGGATCGCCTGCAGCGTCGCGGCGTAATCGCCCTGCGGCGTCGGCACGCGCCGGCGCAGGCATTCGCGGCCGTCGGCATCGAGCGCGAGCAGTTCGATCTTGGTGCCGCC
>NZ_DAOLKE010000422.1:0-2794 GCF_035331805.1 Plasticicumulans sp.
GCAGATTGCATACGCACCGGGTATTTCGAACTTCATCGCCGGCTCCGAATATGCGCATGGTGGCATCAGCCTGCAGGAGTGTCTGGTGCCGGTTCTGGATCTGGCCTGTGAACGCGCCGGGGCCGCTGATCCGGGAAGCGGACTCACGATCCGGTCGGTGAGCTGGAAGGGTCTGCGCTGTACCGTCGTGGTGGACGGAGCCAGCGCAGGTCAGCGGGTGGACATCCGGACCCGGGCGGGGCTGGCGTCCAGTTCGCTGGCGGCCGGCACCAAGGTGCTGACGGATGGCAAGGCCAGTCTGGCGGTGGCCGATGATGAACAGGCCGGTGCAGCCGCTGTGGTGGTGGTGCTGGGAGCAGACGGTGCAGTGCTGCAGAAGCTGGCCACCACGGTAGGAGATCACTGAGCATGCAACTCGACGATCTGGACCGACAGGCCGCGATGGCCTTCGAAGGCTACGTCGTACGCAAGGACCTGGTACGCACCTTCAGCCGGCAGTTTCCGGTGCCTACCTACGTCGTCGAGTTCCTGCTCGGACGCTACTGCGCGACGACGGACGAAGCCGAAATCCAGGAGGGACTCGACATCGTGCAGCGCCAGCTCGGCTCGCGCACGGTCAAGGCCGGAGAAGAGGAATTGTTCAAGGCCCGGGCGCGCGAATCGGGCTCGGTCAGGATCATCGATCTCATCACGGCGCGGCTCGACGCAAGGACCGATTCCTATGTCGCCAGCCTGCCCAGCCTGCGCTTGAACGATGTGCGGCTGACGCCGGAGATGGTCCGCGACAACGAGCGCATGCTGACCGGTGGCTTCTATGCCGAGGTCACACTCGGCTACGACGCCTCGATTGCGCAGGAGAAAGGCGGACGTCCCTTCGGCGTGGACGCCTTGCGCGCCATCCAGCTTTCCAGGCGCGAGGTGCTGGATGTCCTGGCGGCAGGTCGCGGGTCGTTCACGACGGCCGCGTGGCGCGACCTGTTGTTGCGCAGTGTCGGATTCGAGCCCGAAACCTTGTCCGAACGTGCCAGGGATGCGCTGCTGCTGCGGATGGTTCCGTTCGTCGAGCGCAATTACAACCTGGTGGAGCTTGGGCCGCGCGGCACCGGCAAGTCGCACCTGTTCCAGCAGGTGTCGCCGTATGCGCATCTCATTTCGGGTGGCAAGGCCACCGTGGCCCGGATGTTCGTCAACAACGCCACCGGCCAGCGCGGGCTGGTGTGCCAGTACGACGTGGTCTGCTTCGACGAGGTGTCGGGCGTTTCCTTTGATCAGAAGGACGGCGTCAACATCATGAAGGGCTACATGGAGAGCGGCGAATTTTCCCGCGGCAGGGAAAGCATCCGGGCGGACGGTTCCATCGTGCTCGTGGGCAACTTCGAGGTCGATGTCGAACACCAGCAGCGCATCGGTCATCTGTTCGGCCCATTGCCGCCCGAGATGCGCGATGACACGGCCTTCATGGATCGCATCCACGGTTTCCTGCCGGGCTGGGATGTGCCGAAGCTCAACCCCGCACTGTTCACCGGGCATTTCGGTCTGGTCAGCGACTTTCTGTCCGAATGTTTTGCCCAGCTACGCCAGCAGAGCCGGGTCTCGGCCATGCAGGGGCGCGTCTACTGGGGCAGTGCTTTATCAGGGCGGGATCTCAATGCCGTCAACAAGACGGTCAGCGGCCTGCTCAAGCTGCTGTATCCGGATGCGCAGATGCCGGTCAGCGATGCGGATATGGAGTGGGCCGTGCGTTTGGCGCTGGAGGTGCGCCGGCGGGTCAAGGAGCAGCAGAAGCGCATCGGTGCGGCCGAGTTTCGCAACACCCATTTCAGTTATCAGCTGGGTGCCGAAGGTGTCGAGAAGTTCGTCAGTACGCCGGAGCTGCAGAGTCAGGGCGGCATCGGCGACGAGCCACTGGAGTGTGGCCAGATCTGGACGCTCAGCCCGGGCGGAGCGGAGGAGCATCCCGGACTGTTCCGCCTTGAAGCGGCCGAAGGTCCCGGCAGCGGTGTCCGGATACTGAACAATCCGGTGCCGGCTGCGTTCAAGGAATCGATTCGTTGTGCCGAACAGAACCTTTACAGCCGCGCCCGGCAACTGGTGGGTGACCGCGATCCGCGCGCGCACGAATTTTCGGTGCAATTGCGTGGATTCGATTCTGCCCGATCCGGCGCCAAGACCGGTGTGGCTGCGCTCATTGCCCTGTCCGGTGCGCTGCTGAAGAAATCCGTGCGCGGGGGGCTGATCGTCGCGGGTGAAGTGACGCTGGGCGGAACCATCGAACCTATCCACAACGCGGTGACACTGGCCGAAATCGCCGTCGAAAAAGGCGCCAGATCCTTGCTTTTACCGGTTTCCTGTCGCCGGCAGCTGTTCGAACTCTCCGATGAGATGGCTACCCGTCTGGATATCGAGTTCTATCAGGATGGCCGGGACGCACTGCTGAAAGCGCTAGCCGATTAAGCGGACGGTGTGGCCTCCGCAATCCGTCGCAGCAGCGTCCCCAGATACAACTCGACCTGCGCTTGCGGCCAGCCGAGATACGGCGCACTCGCCACGCAATGCGCCATGCACAGCAATACTTCCGCTGCGCTGCCCGTGAACGGCGTGCCGGTGAACACGAACGCCTGCGCTGCAGCCAGCATTTCGTCACGGCGCGCTTCGAACTGCGAACCCTGCTGCTGGCGGAAGTCATCCGTCGGGTCGTGGGCGCGCGTGAAGCGGATCAGCTCGATCAGCGTCGGGTTCGTGCCGGCGAGGGCGCGGGCCTCAAGGATCAGTGCATCGGTCATCGGTGGCGTCT
>NZ_DAOLKE010000423.1:0-2793 GCF_035331805.1 Plasticicumulans sp.
GTTCGCCGCAGCGCCGGCAACCACAGGCGAGTCGGATGCTGTGCGCCGCCTCGCGGCCGACGATTCCGCGGTGCCGGCGCTTGCCGCCGAACACGACTTCCTGACCCGATGCGGCGGCCTTTTCTATCTCCTCAACTTTCTCGCCCTGGCCGCCGTCCAGGCCCGCCTTGACGAGCGCGCGCCTGCCGCCTGCGGCTGGCGCTGGCTGGTGCGCCTGGGCTACTGCCTGGGCCTCGTCCCCGACCCGCCGCTCGCCGGCTTTCTGGCCGTTGAGATCGGTCTCGACGACCCGGGCGAACTCGCCACGCTGCCGCCGCTGCCCGCTGAAAGCGCTCTGCTGCAGATCGGGATGGCGCGCTACGGCCCGCTTTTCAGCGTCGCCGAACATTACCTGCGCGCGGCGCGCGTCGTCGTCACGCGCAGCCACGTTGACGTCCATTTCCGCCTGGCCGACGCCAGCCTGCCGGTGCGGCGTGCCGGACTCGACGTCAACCCCGGCTGGCTGCCCTGGCTGGGTCGCGTGGTCAGCTTCCACTACGGCAGCGGCGACGCGCCGCCGCCCGGTTTCCCGCCATGAATGCGCCGGCGACGCCGGCCGCGGTCGCCGTGCCGGCGCTCAACCGCGCTTTCGTCTACGCCGGTCTGGCGCGTTTCGCCGGCGAGCGCCTGGGCGCGCCGTCGGCGGTCTTCGAGAGTCTGGCCGGTGACGGAGAACTCTACTCGCTGCTCGCCCAGGCGCCTGGCGACTGGCTCGGCGCCTGCCGCGAGCTGGCGCTGCGCGCGCCGCAGATGCCCGGTCCCTGCGGCCGCATCCTGCACGACTTTCGCCTGCAGTTGCACGAGTGGTTCGCTTTCGCGCTCGCCGGCGAGGCCGAAGCCAGCCACCTGATCAATCTGGCGCTCGCCGAACTGCAGGCGCCAGCCGACGAGACGCGGCCCAGCCTGCATCTGCTGGCAGAACTCAGCCAGGCGCTCTTTGCCCTGCCGCTGCCGCCGCTGAGCTGGCCCAACCATCCGCTGGTGCGGGCGCAACTGGCGCGCATCGCCGGCGACGACGCGCTGCCGCTCGCCAGCCTGCACGTTTCCCCGCGCCTGTGGGCGCTGTGCTGCGGCGACCGGCAGGTCTGGCGCGAGTTGCGCTTGCTCGCCAGCGATCCGGCGATTGCCCTGCCGGCGCAACTCGAGCAGACGCTGCCGGCGATCGCCGCCAGCCTGCGCCAGGGCGCAGCGCCGCTCATCGTCGTGCGCGGCGCGCGCGCCGCCGGTCTGGCGCTAGCTGCGCGCCTGGCGGTCGGCGCCGGACTGCACGCCGTCGAATGCGACGCGGGCGAGTGGAACAGCCGGCCACTGCTCGCCGCCGCTTGCCGCTACGCCGGCTGGCTACCCGTTCTGCCGCTCGCGCTCGGGCCAGGCGAGAGCTTCTCGCCGGCGGCGACGGCGCTCGGCGTGACGCCGATCGTCATCGTTGTCGGAGTCGACGGCACGGTAGAGGTCGCCGATGCGCTGGAGATCGTCATCCCGTCGCTCACCCTGGACGAACGTCGGCGTGCCTGGCAACAGGCTCTGGGGCCGGACACCGCGCCGGCGCTCGCCGAATGCGCGCAGCTCGACGGCGCGACGATCGCCGCGCTTGCCGGGCGAATCCGCCGCGCTGCAGCGGGCGACGACGCGCCGCCCGACCTCGGCCATCTGCGCCAGGTGCGGCTGGGCTTTGCCGCCGAGCGCCTACGTCTGCTGGCGCAGCCGCTCGCGCGCGAGGTCGGCGCCGACGCGCTCGTCCTGCCGCCGGCAACGGAACAGCAGTTTGCGCAGTTGATTTGCCGCTGCCGCCGGCGCGAGCGCCTGTGGACCGGTCTCGGCCCGAGCCTGGCGACGCCGACCGCCGGCGTACGCGCGCTCTTTGCCGGCGAAAGCGGCTCAGGCAAGACGCTCGCTGCGTGCCGGTTGGCGAGCCAGCTCGGCGCGCCGCTCTACCGCGTCGACCTGGCCGCGGTGATGAACAAGTACGTCGGCGAAACCGAGAAGAACCTCGGCCGTCTGCTCGACGAAGCCGCCGCGCTCGACGTCGTCCTCCTGATCGACGAAGCCGATGCGCTCTTCGGCCGGCGCAGCGAAGGCAAGGAGACCGGCGAGCGCTACGCCAACATGATGACCAACTTCCTGCTGACGCGCATTGAAAGCCATCCGGGAATCGTCGTCCTGACGACGAATGCGCGCAATCGCCTGGACGCCGCGTTCACCCGACGCTTCGACGCGATCATCGAATTCCCGCTACCCGGCGTCGACGAGCGCTACCGCCTGTGGCGATCGCACCTCGGTGCGCGCTCGCCGAGTGACGACGACTGTCGGCTGCTCGCCAGTTACAGCGACCTGCCCGGCGGCCACATCCGCAACGCCGTGCTGCACGCGGCAGCGCTCAGCGAAACCGCGCCCGGGCAGCCGGTCGAACTGGTCCTGCTGGTCGCTGCGCTGGCCAGCGAATACCACAAGCTGGGCCGCACGCCGCCGCCGCAGCTCGCCCAACTCGCCGCGCGCGGAAACGGAGGATAAGCATGGCCAGCGTAACCCAGGCGCGTCGTTCGGCGCTTTCCCGCGCACCGGCGGGCAAACCACAAGAGAACACGCGCCTGCGGCGCGCTGCTGCGGCGAATGCGACGAAGGGCAAGGCACCAGCCTATCTGCAGGCGAAATTGGCGATGAGCACTCCCGGCGATGCGTCCGAGCAGGAAGCCGAACGCGTCGCCCGACAGCTCGCGCGCAGTCCGCGCGCGGCTGCCGCGCCGGCCGCCAAGG
>NZ_DAOLKE010000424.1:0-2764 GCF_035331805.1 Plasticicumulans sp.
CCCTGGACGCTGCCGGCGGCCTTCGGCACGCAGCCCGGCGCGGCGGTCGAACTCGTCGATGAGGCCGGCGAGTGCGTCGGGACGCGGCTCATCGCCGATGCCGCCGGGCGCGCGGCGCTGCCGGGGCTGCTGCTCGATGCCGGCTACTACACGCTGAGGCTCGACGGGCACGCGCAGGCGCTGGCGCTGGCCCCGGCGGGCGCTCCGGGCTTTGCCCGGCTCGCCGGGCGCGAGCGTGGCGTCGGCTTCGCGGCCCAGCTCTACGGCCTGCGCCGCGGCGCAGACGGCGGCGTCGGCGATTTCTCGGCCCTCGCCGAGCACGCCGCCGCCCTCGGGGCGCACGGCGCCTCGGCGCTCGCGATCAGCCCGGTGCATGCGCTGTTCGCGGCCGATCCGCAGCATTACAGCCCGTATTCGCCGTCGAACCGCCAGTTCCTGAACTACCTGCACGCCGATGCGCACGCCGCCGGCCTCGGCGCCGAGGCCGCGGCCTGCGATGCGCTCGGCCCGTCCGTGCCCGGCACCGGCGGGGATTTCGTCGACTGGCCCGGGGTCGCGCGCGCACGGCTGGCGGCGCTGCGCCGGCTCTGGGATGCGCTGGCCGCGCGCCTTCGCGACGGCGATGACGCACTCGCACTCGATTACCGCCGCTTCGTCGAGGCCGGCGGCGAGGCGCTCGAACGCCATGCGCGCTTCGAGCTGCTGCACGGTCTCGAATTCGGCGCCGACCTGCAGCGCTGGCACTGGCGCAGCTGGCCGGCAGCCCTGCAGCAGCCGGATTCGCCCGAGGTCGCGCGGCTTGCGCATGCGCATGCCCATGAACTCGGCTTCCACCGCTTCGCGCAGTGGCTGGCGGCGCGCGGGCTGGCGGCGGCGCAGGCCGCGGCGCGTGGCGCCGGCATGGAAATCGGCCTGATCACCGACATCGCCGTCGGCACCAGCAGCGGCGGCAGCGCGGCGTGGTCGGCTCCGGGCGAGGTGTTCACGGGGCTGTCGATCGGCGCACCGCCCGATCCGCTCGGCCCGACCGGCCAGACCTGGGGCCTGGTCACGCATGCGCCGCAGGCACTGCGCAGCCACGGCTATGCGCCGTTCCTGCAGCTTTTGCGCGCGGCGCTGCGCTCGGCCGGCGGCGTGCGCATCGACCACATCCTCGGGCTGCGGCGGCTGTGGGTCGTGCCGGACGGCGAGAACGGCGCCGGCGGCTGCTACCTCGACTATCCGCTCGATGACCTGCTGGCGCTGGTGGCGCTGGAGGCGCACCGCCACCGGGCGCTGATCGTCGGCGAGGACCTCGGCACCGTGCCGCCCGGCCTGCACGAGCGTCTGGCCGCGCATGGGATCGCCGGCATGTCGGTGCTGTGGTTCCAGCGCGACCACGGCCTGTTCGTCGAGCCCGCCCGCTGGCCGGCAACGGCGCTGGCGATGACCTCGACGCACGATCTGCCGACCGTCGCCGGCTGGTGGCAGGGCAGGGACCTCGACTGGCGCACGCAGGTCGGCCACCTCGAAGGTGCGGAGCTGGTCGAGGCGGTCGCCGGGCGCGCGTGCGATCGCGAGGCGCTGTGGGCGGCGTTCACGCACGCCGGCATCGCCGAAGGCCCGATGCCCGAAGCGCTGGCCCCGGCGCCGGTCGTCGATGCCGCGCTCGCCTACACCGCCGCGACGCCGGCCGCGCTCGCGCTGCTGCCGCTCGAAGACCTCTGCGGCCTCGGCGAACAGCCGAACCTGCCGGGCACGGTGCATGAGCACCCGAACTGGTGCCGGCGCCTGCCGGGCACGGCCGAAGCCCTGCTCGCCGAACCGGCGGTCGCCGCGCGTCTGGCAATGCTGCAGCGGCTGCGCGGGGCCGGCCCCGCAATCACGGCGGCGCACGGCGAGGGGCAGGCTCCGCCGGCGTCCTGAGCTGCGTTCCCGGCGCACCGGGCTTCGGGGCCCCGGGTGAAGCGTCGGGCGCGGACCGGGAACCGTTGCCCGGCGCCGGCGTCGGCTGCTGAGTGCCTCGTCCGCATCCGCGGGCCGGGGCATCGGAATCCGCCGCGCGGGTCCGGACCCGCGCACCCCGATCCTCCCCCCGAGCGAGGCGACGCCCGATGCCGAAATCCACCCGCCCCGCCGCTCCGGCTCCGCTGCCGCCACGCGCGACCGTGCGCCTGCAGCTGCACCGGGACTTCCCGTTCGCGGCCGCCGCCGCACAGGTGCCGTATCTGGCCGCGCTCGGCATCAGCCACGTCTACGCCAGCCCGATCCTGAAGGCGCGCGCCGGCTCGACACACGGCTACGACGTGGTCGATCCCGGCTGCGTGAACCCCGAACTCGGCGGCGAGGACGGCCTGCGGGCGCTGGTCGCGACGCTGCGCGCGCACGGCATGGGCCTCGTCGTCGACATCGTGCCGAATCACATGGCGGTCGGCGGCCCGGAGAATCCGTACTGGCTCGACGTGCTCGAATGGGGCCGCGCCAGCCCGTATGCCGAGTTCTTCGACATCGACTGGGATGCCACCGACCCGGCGCTGCGCGGCCGGCTGCTCGCGCCCTTCCTCGGCGCGCCCTACGGCGAGGCGCTCGATCGCGGCGAGCTGCGCCTGCACTTCGATGCCGTCAGCGGGCGTTTTTCGTGCGCGTACTTCGACAACCGCTTCCCGATCGCGCCCACCCGCTATCCGGCGCTGCTGCGCCTCGGCGGCGAGGCGCTGGCTGCGGCAGCGCGTGACTTTCGGGCCGCGCTGGCCGGCCGCCGGCGCGAGCGCTTCGACGCCGCCTG
>NZ_DAOLKE010000425.1:0-2759 GCF_035331805.1 Plasticicumulans sp.
GCCGACGACGACGCCGAGGACGAGGGCGAGGGCGAGGGCGCCGACGAGGGCGCCGACGACGAGGCCGCCGAGACGCCGACCAAGGGTGGCGACAAGGGCCCGGGCAAGGCCGGGCAGGGGCGGCGGGGCGGCGGCCGAGCAGCCAGTCGAGCAGGCGCTTCCACATGGTCAGGGGGATTCCGGGGCACGGGCGGGATGGCGCGCGACGATACGGCAGCCGCGCCGGCCGTGTCATGAGTTGCTGCACGCCATCGGGTGCCATCCGGTGCCATCGCGGTGTCATCCGGTGCCGGCGGGTGCGCAACCGTTACGATCTGCAAAGTTATACTCGGCCCAGAAACCGCCGCCGGAGTTGCCCGTGACCGATCCGTGCCTGCTTGCCCCGCCCGCTGCCTTCCTTGCCGCCAGCCGCGCACCCGATGCGCTGCTGCTCGATGTGCGCGACCCGGAACTGCGCGCCGCCGGCCATCTGCCCGGCGCACGGGCGCTGCCGTATGCGAGCTACGTCGTGCCGCGGCCCCCGGCGATGGGCGGCCTGCCCGATCTCGACACGCTCGCGCGCGTGCTCGGGGCCATCGGCTACGAACCCGGCAGGCTCGTGCTCGCCTACGACGAGGGCGGCAGCGGCAAGGCCGCGCGCCTGCTCTGGACGCTGGCCGCCCTCGGGCACACGCGCATGGCGCTGCTCGACGGCGGCCTGAGCGCGCTGCAGAACGAGACGACGACGCTGCTGACCCGCGAAGCGGAGCCGGTGACGCCGACGACGCCGCAGCTGGCCTGGGCGCAGGGCATCGTTGCCGAGCGCGACTGGGTCGTGGCGCATCTCTGCGATCCCGACGTGCTGCTGCTCGATACGCGCTCGGCCGGCGAATACGCCGGCTTCGACGTGCGCGCCGCGCGCGGCGGCCACATCCCCGGTGCGATCAACCTCGACTGGAGCACGGCCTTCGATCCGGGCCGGCGGCCGCGCACCAAGCCGATCGAGCACCTGCGCTCGCAGCTGCTGGCCGCCGGCGTCGATCCGGCGCGCGAGATCGTCGTCTACTGCCAGACGCATCACCGCTCGGCGCACACCTGGGTGGTGCTGAAGGCACTCGGCTACCCGCGCGTGCGCGGCTATGCCGGCGCCTGGTCGGAGTGGGGCAACACGCCGGGACTGCCGATCGAACCCTGAGCACGCCGCCCGGCGCGAGGCCGGCCTGCGCTCTGCTCGCATGACGGGAGCGGCACAAAAAAAACGACCGGCCGGGACCCGCAGCCCGGTCGGTCGACCACCATCCCCTCGCACGGGGAATGCGTATGAACCGTCCTCATTCACCCGGAATCCGGTCCGCGGTTCCGTTGCGACCCGCGCAGCCTGCGCGTCAGCTCCGGTCGCATCAGCCGGCTCGCGTTCCATGCGGGCCGGTGGGGGAAAAACCTCCCGTTCAGGCTGACCCGTCCGTCAGGCCCGCGGGCTTTCAGTTCGTCGTCCGTGTGGCCGTGTCATCGGCCGGCGTCGTGCCGGTGCGGGTCCCGACCGGCTCGTCACGCAGAGCCTCGCGCCCGCGCTCGACGGCGCGGCCGGCGGCCTGCGTGGTCGCGTCGTAGCCTTCGCGCAGCTTGTCGGCGGCCTCGCGCGCGGCTTCGACGGTCACGTCCTTCGCGGCGCTGGCACCGGCACCGAGCGCGGCACCGGCGTGGCGGACCGCCTCGCCGGCGGCCGAGGCCGCGGCTGCAGCCGATTCCTTCGCGGTTTCGGTTTTCTGTTCGGTGGTGGTTTGTGTGGCCGATGTGGCCGGACGCTGGCCGTCGTCGCAGGCGGCGAGCGCGGCGGCGCAGACGAGCAGCAGGGCGGCGGGGACGATGTGCGCTTTCATGAGAGGTTCCGGTCACCAGGATGGGCAGGGCTCGACCTGCCTTGCATGGACCGTGAATGCGCGATTTCGTGCCATGTCCGGGAAATCCGCCGGCGATCAGGTGCTTGCAGGCGCTTGATGGCGGAATGCCCGTCCGCTGCCGGCGCCGGAGCGCCACGGGCGTGCGCAAACCGTCGGGCAACGGCGACAGTTGCCGGGCGGGCGCGGCGGAAGCGTGCCGCACGAAGGGCTTGAGTTGTCGCCTGCCGGCGACGCCAAAACGCCGGCGGCCGGTCCGTTGCCGGGCCGGCCGCCGTGGAGACAGCGCCTTGCAGGCGGGCGCGGATCGTTCAGTCGCTCACGAACAGACGCTCGCGGTAGAAGCGCAGTTCGGCGATCGATTCGCGGATGTCATCGAGCGCCAAGTGGGCGTTGCCCTTCTGGAAGCCCTTGACGCGCTCCGGGAACCAGCGCTTGCCAAGCTCCTTCAGCGTGCTCACGTCGAGGTTGCGGTAGTGGAACCACGCCTCCAGCGCCGGCATGCCGCGCGCGAGGAAGCGCCGGTCCTGGCAGATGCTGTTGCCGCACATCGGCGACTTGCCCTTCGGCACCCAGCCGGCGAGGAAATCGAGCGTCGCCTGCTCGGCCGCGGCGGCGCTGATGCTGCTGGCGCGCACGCGCGCGCTCAGTCCCGACTTCGCATGCTGGCGCGTGTTCCACTCGTCCATGCCGTTCAGCACGTCGTCGGAGCGGTGGATCGCGAACACCGGGCCTTCGGCCAGCACGTTCAGCGCGTTGTCGGTGACGATCGTGGCGATCTCGATGATGCAGTCGCTGTCCGGATCGAGTCCGGTCATCTCCAGATCGATCCAGATCAGGTGCTCGGGATTGGGCGTCATGGCGCGGCTTCTCGGCGGGGGC
>NZ_DAOLKE010000426.1:0-2758 GCF_035331805.1 Plasticicumulans sp.
GATGGCCGAAGCCCTGGCGGTCCGCGGCATGGCCTGGCAGAAGTTGGCCGCGCCCGTCGCCGGCGGACTGCGCGCGACCGCTCAGCCAGCCGGCGAACGCGATCAGCAGCGCTCCGCCGAGCGCGACCGGCAGCGCATCGGCACCGGCGAGCTGCGCGAGCACCCACAGCAGCCAGGCCGCAGCGGCGTACATCGGGAAGGCCAGCACCTCGCGCAGCCGCTGCATCCACGCCCCCGGCCGCGGCAGGCGCTGTGCGAGCGCCGGCACGAGCGCGAGCAGCAGATACGGCAGCGCCAGTCCGAGGCCGAGCGCGACGAAGATCGCGAGTGCCACCGGCACCGGCGCGGCGAGCGCCGCCCCGAGCGCGGCGGCCATGAACGGCGCCGTGCACGGCGTGGCGACGACGACGGCGAGCAGGCCGGTGAAGAAGCTGCCGGCGTGTCCGGGCCGCCCGGCGAGCGACTGGCCGCGGCCGGCGAGCCCGGCGCCGACTTCGAACACGCCGGAGAGATTCAGCCCGGTCGCGAACAGCAGCCAGAGCGTCAGCACCACGAACGGCGGCGACTGGAACTGGAAGCCCCAGCCGAGCGCGGCCCCGCCGGCGCGCAGCGCGAGCAGCGTGCCGGCGAGCGCGAGCAGGGCCGCCAGTACACCGGCCGTGTACGCGAGCGCCGACCGCCGCACCGCGCTCGCGCCGTGCCCGGCGAGCCGTGCGAGCGCGCCGGCCTTGATCGCCAGCACCGGGAACACGCAGGGCATCAGGTTCAGCAGCAGGCCGCCGGCGAAGGCGTAGAGCGCCGCCTGCCAGGCCGCAAACCCTGCGGCCGCTGCCGGGGCATCGCTCGCCGCGGCCGCTGCGGCATGGGCCGGTGTCAGCGCATACCAGCTCGTGGTGCCTGAGGTGCGGCGCAGGGCCAGCACGCCGTCGAGCGCCGTCTGCGGCGAAAACGCCTGTCCGCGCACCAGCGCCAGCTGCAGCCGTCCGGTCCGCGCATCGGCGCTGACGGCCTGCACGGCGGCGTGATCGATCAGGCCCCAGGCTGCCGGAAACCAGAAGGCGTCCTTGATCGTGCCGCCGCTCGCCGCACCATCGACTTCGAGCAGCAGCGCGCCGCCCTCGGCCTGCAGCCGCGCCGGCCACGCAGGCGCCTGCGGCATGCGCGCTTCGGCGGCGCGGAAGCTGTCGGCGACCTCGCCGCCGGCCGGTACGGGTGTCGTCGCGACCGGCAGCTCCAGCCGGAAGCGCCCCTGCTCGGGGATGCATTCCTTCTCGCACACCACCCAGTCGGCTTCGGCCTCGACCGTGAAGCGAGTGCCGGGCCGGGCCGCGGCCGGTACCGTCACCGTGAACGGCAGCACGATCGCATCCGAGTAGCCGAAGCTCTGCGCCGGCCCGACCGGCATGCGCTCGGGACCGGGCCAGCGGATCGGCCCGGCACTCGCGCCTTCGGGCAGCTGCAGCTCGATCTGCGGCGGCGAGCCGGCATCACCGGGGTTCTTCCAGTAGGTATGCCAGTGCGGCGCGAGGCGCTGGCGCAGGCCGAAGTCGAGCCTCTGGCCCGGGGCGACCGTGTCGTGATCGGCGACCAGCGTCACCGTCGCGCGCGGCGAGCGCACGGCTTCGCTCTCGGCGGCCTGCGCGGTGGCGCCCGCCAGATCGCCGGCAGCGAGCAGCAGCGCGAAACAGCAGGACAGGCGTCGGAACATCGGCACGGACTCCACGGACGGGACGACGGCGGGCATACGGACTCGCATGGCCGGGCGCCGGTTCCGGCGGTTACACGAAAAAGTTCCGTGCCCGGCAAAGTATTTTTCGCAGCCGTTACAGGGTTTCTGCCGCGAAATCCCCATCGCTGGCCGCTACGGCGCGCTGCGCCCGGCAGGATGCGCACGGATGCGTGTCGCGCCGATGCATCCCTGCATGGCTTGCAGGCGTGCGCAATGCCGGCGGCGTACGCTGCCGGCCTCCGCCCCGGATTCGACCCGAAAGGAAGGCTGCCGATGTCCCACAACCACTCAGGCCATCACGACGCGGGCACGCAGCCCTGCGCGATCTGCGGCAAGCCGTTCGCGCGGCGCGATCTGGTGCCGGCGGCGCTGGTGCGCGAGCCGCTGCAGCAGCTGCTGCAGCGCGAGCGGCCGGACTGGAACGCGCAGGCCTGGATCTGCCGGCCCGATCTGGCCGAGCTGCGCGCGCGCTACGTGCATTCGGTGCTCGAAGCCGAGAAGGGCGAGCTGACCGGGCTGGAGCAGGCGGTGCTCGACAGCCTGCGCCGGCACGAGATCCTGTCGGCCAACGTCGATGCCGAGCAGGAGCAGGCCTGGAGCTTCGGCGAGCGGCTCGCCGATCGCATCGCGAGCTTCGGCGGCAGCTGGAGCTTCCTGATCCTGTTCATGCTGTTCATCGCCGTCTGGATCGCGATGAACTCGCTGGTGATGTTCTTCCGGCCGCTCGACCCGTTCCCGTACATCCTGCTGAACCTGCTGCTGTCGTGCCTCGCAGCCGTGCAGGCGCCGATCATCATGATGAGCCAGAACCGTCAGGAGGCCCGCGACCGCGTGCGCGCCGAGCACGACTATCAGGTCAACCTGAAGGCCGAGCTGGAGATCCGCCACCTGCACGAGAAGATCGACCACCTGCTGAACCACCAGTGGGAGCGGCTGCTGCAGATCCAGGAGGTGCAGGTCGATCTGCTGACCGAGCTGCGCCGGCCGCGGTAAAAATCCGCAGCGTGCCGTGCCGGTTCCGGCTTGCAG
>NZ_DAOLKE010000427.1:0-2745 GCF_035331805.1 Plasticicumulans sp.
GCCGATCAGGCGCTGGCCGATGTCCTCGCCGGCATGAAATGACGGCGGCGCTGGCATTGTTCGCCGGCCGTCCCGCAATGGATGCCGCCTTCCCGGCCCGGGGCCTCTGCGATCCGCGATCGCTCATGCGGTCACCGGCCGTGATCCCGGTGCCCGTTGTCGGGAATCACGGACGCAGCCGGCGTGTGGCAGCGAACTGCCGGATCACAGGCCGGCGGCATCGGGATTCAGCCGCCGGGCCAGATCGTCGCTCAGGGAGCGCGCAAACCCGGCGCTCAGGTGCTGCGTGTCGCGGAAGGCGACCATGCCGTGCTGCTGCGCGCGGCAGACGCCGCCGGGGCAGACGGCGTCGCTCATGTCGACGACCTTCACATTGCTGAAGGCCGCGGCGGCGGACCGGATCCAGCGGTCCACGTCGTCATGGCGGGGGTCCCGGAGCGCAGCGGCGCATCGGTCCTGATCCGGGATCTGCTGGTACAGCCATCCGCGCGGGGCCAGGCAGGACGGCGCATCGAAGGGCAGGACCGGCGTCGAGCGCAGCAGGTAGACCCGGCCGGCCGCGGCGGCGAGCGGGGTCAGCAGCCGTGCCGTGCCTTCCCGCCACTGGCTTTCGCTGAAATCGTAGGTGTAGGTCGAGCCGAGGATCACCATGTCCGGGTGCAGTTGCGCGATGGCCTGCAGGGCGTTCGCGCGCCAGCGTTCGCATTCCTCGTAGCGGCGCCCGATCCGGGCATAGAAGATCGGCTCGTCCACCATCGGGCACGACGATTTGGTCAGCACCAGCAGACGCCAGTCCCGGGGAACGAACACGGATTCAAACGCTGGAAACCATTGCAGACCGATGCTGTCGCCGAGCACGACCGCGGTCTTTCCCGCCTTGCCGGTGCCGAATTCGCAGGCTTTCACCGTATCGGCGTGAAACCAGTCGTCGCAGCCCATTGCATAGATCACCGGCGCATCGAGGCGGGCCTGTTCATAGGGTTGTTGCTGCGCGTTTCCAGCTTCCTGCAGGCTGTCCTCGTGCCAGTTCAGCGCCAGTCCGCTGGTGATGAACATCGTCAGCATCGTGCCGGCCAGCACGGCGCGCACGGGCAGCGGGTGGCGCCGGGCATCGCGCAGTGGCGCTTCGATCAGCACGTGCGTCAGGGCGGCGAGCAGCAGTGCCAGCAGCGCAAGCCCTGCGCGCACCTCCAGCCGCGACGCATCCAGCACGGCGGCACCGAGCAGCAGCACCGGCCAGTGCCACAGATACCAGACGTAGGAAACCCGCCCGATCGCCTGCATCGGCGCCCGCGACAGCAGCCAGCCGACGCCGGATCGCGACAGGTGCGCACCGCTTGCCAGCACCACCGCCGCGCCCACGCTCGGCAGGGCGGCGAGGAAGCCGGGGTAGCCCGACTGGCCGTCGAACAGCAGTGCGGCCGCGAGGATGGCCGCGAGCCCCAGCCAGCCCGCCGGGCGCAGCAGGCCGGGGGCGACGGCCGGGGGCGTCTGGCCGCCGAAGTGCAGATACACCAGCGCGCCCAGCGCGAACTGCCAGACGCGGGTCGGGAGCAGGTAATAGGCCGGCAGCGGATCGAGTGCCGTCCAGACGATGCTGACGAGCAGGCCGAGGACGGTGATCACCGGCAGTGCCCGCCGCAGCCGTCCCGGATTCGCCTGGCCGCTGTCGGGGCGTCCGGCCGTGGCCAGCAGGATCAGCAGCGCGGGCCAGATCAGGTAGAACTGCTCCTCGACGCCCAGCGACCAGGTGTGCAGGAACAGATTGCCCTCGGCTCCCGCACTGAAGTAATCGAGTTCGGAAAACGAAAAATAAAAGTTGCTGAGCCAGACGATCGCGCTGGCTGCGGCCAGCGCCTGCCCCGGCTGTTCGCCGATGGCCAGCAATTGCTGGCCGAGCAGGCTGCTGATGGCAATGACGACCAGCAGCGAAGGAAACAGGCGCCGGAAACGGCGGGCATAGAACCGTGGCAGATCGATGCGTCCGTGCGTCGTCAGTTCCTGCACGAGCAGACCGGTGATCAGGTAACCGGACAGCACGAAAAACACGTCGACGCCGATGAAGCCTCCGGCCAGAAAATCGATCCTGGCGTGTGCCGCCACGACCAGCATCACCGCGACCGCACGCAATCCTTCGATGTCGGGGCGAAATTTCACGGGTGGTGTCCTTGCTGTCGATTTGAAAAACAGGCAGGCGCCATCGCGCAGGGCGATGCCGTCTGGCGGCAATCCCGCCGCTTGCCTCCGGGGCAGGCGTTCGTTCAGGGAAGCCGGGCGCACGCTGCCCGGCCCCGGGATTTTACGCTGCAGCCGCAGCGCGCCGTAACCGGTCTTTCCGAAGGGCGCATGCGGATGCCCGATGGCGGATACCGGTCACACCGCAAGCCTTCGCTTTTCAGTTCCTCGTGCCTCGTGGGAGAGGTGTCGGGGAGAAAAGAGGAAAACCATGCACTTGCGTGTGATCGGCATGACGCATCGGGCAAGGCGGGTTCTGCCTGAAACGCCGGCAGCGTGCAGGCGCGAGGGTGTGCCGCGGCTTCAGGCCCGGGATCCGCCATCCGCCGGCGGCTCGAAGCGCACGTCCTCGTACACCGCCGCGATCGGCACGCACAGATCGATGCTGGCGAATCCGACCGTGTCGCCGGCCTCGGCGGCGTGCAGCGTCCAGCCGTCGGGGCTGCGGCGGAAGACCTGCACCAGCGGCGCGTCCGGGTCGATGGTCACGTATTCCTGCAGGCTCGCGAG
>NZ_DAOLKE010000428.1:0-2735 GCF_035331805.1 Plasticicumulans sp.
GAAGCCGCCGTGCCGGCCGGAGATCGCGCCGATGTTTGAGACCGTTGCCCGCCGGCTGCTGGCCGGCGATTTCCTCTGTCCGTACGCGAGCCCCGAGCTGCACGCCTGGCTGCTCGATGAGGCGGCGCGCGCCGAGATCGATGCCTGGCTCGCGCGCATCGGCCTGCGGCTGGCGCTCACGCGCCAGGGCACGGCCTTCTACGCCGCGCACGCCGGCATCGGCAGCGAGGAGCGGCGCGAGGCGGCCGAGACGTTTCGCGAGGTGCAGCAGCAGTTGCGGCCGATGGTGAACTTCCTGGTGCTGGCGATGCGCGCGACCCAGGACGACAGCGTGCTGATGCCGGGCAGCCTGCTCGAAGCCGCGGCGCTGCACGCGGCGATCGACGCCAGTCCGACGCTGCGCCAGGAACTGCAGGCGCTGGCCGGCTCGCTGCGCGGCCTCTCGGGTGCCGCCACGCAGCGCACGCTGCTCGACAGGCTGCTGAAGCTGTTTGCCGACCAGGGCTATCTCGTGCTCGCCAACGCCCAGCGCGAGCTGTACCGCGTCAGCGGCAAGGTCGAATACCTGTACGAGGTCGTCGACTTCCTGATCGAGCACGCGGCAATCCGCAGCGACGAGGACGAGGCCGAAGCCGATGACGGTCCGGCGCCGGGGCATACGGAGCCGCTGCTGTGAGCCGCGCGCAGGACGGCATCGTCGCCTACCTCGAACTGCTGCACGCGCACCGGCATCTGATCGCCGCGGCCTGGGCCAACGGCGGCGCACTCAGCGCCGGCGACGACAACCGGCGGGCGGTCACCGAGCTGCAGCGCCGGCGCACGCTGATCCCGTACATCGACGACGAATTCCGGCTGAACCCCTCGCTCGGCCGCCATCTCGACGAAGTGTTCGATCGCGCGCGGCTGTACGCGGTCGGGGCCGACCTCGGCGCCGCGATCGAGCGCCTCGTGCAACTCGTCGACGAGTACGAGAAGGCCGCCGACGAGGGCCGCGCCGAGGACGCCGAGCGCTACGGCGCCGATTTCGACTACGGCGTGTTCGAGCTCGCCGAGAGCCTGCGCGCCGAGCTGCTGCGCCTGCGCACGCTGACCGACAACCGCTACGCCGACGTGCGCACGCTCGCCGAGAAGCAGCGCCAGAACGCCTTCTGGCTGCGGCGCATCGAGCGCATCGGCAGCGCGCTGGCGGCCATCGCCGACAACGGCCTGCGCGCGCGGCTCGAAGCCCACGCCGGCCTCGCCGGGCTGCACACGGTGTTCGAGCACCAGATCGGCCAGCAGCTCGCCGGCTGGCGCACGCAGCAGCTCGACATCAGCGCGACGCTGAAGGCCTTCCTGTACCGGCTGCGCGAGGTCGCGCCGCAGGCGAGCCGCCTGCGCTCGTTCGCGCTGCACCTGCGCCAGCATCCGGACTACCGGCCGCCGGCGCCGGAAAGCCTGATCTCGCCGCCGGACTGGCTCGCCCGCCACACCGGCCTGAAGCTCAAAGCCGCTGCGCAGCTCGACCGGCCCGTGATCGCCGAGGCACTGGCCGAGGTCGCCGCGCGCGTGCCGCCGGCCGTGGTGAGCCGCCGCCGCGAACGTGCGCGCGGCCGGCTGCTGGATCGCGCGCCCGCCGCTGCCATCGAGCTGGCGCCGAGCCCGGCGCAGCAGGCGCTGCAGCAGTGTCTGGCCGCGGCACTCGAAAGCCCGGTGCCGCTGTCGGTGCTCGGCTGGAAGCGCGCGCAAGCGGAGTTTCGCGAGCTGCCCGAAGAGCTGTGGCTGCTCTGCGTGCTGCACGCCGCCGGCCTCGGGCACGCTGCCGGTCACGCCGGTTTTTCGCGCCTGAACCTGCGCCGCATCGAGGCGCCGGCCGCGGCACGCGCCGGCAACGTCGTCATCCACGACCTCGAACTATGGAAAAAAGCCTGATCGACGCGCTGCTGCGCGTCGTGCAGCAGCCGGCGCCGGTGCGCCTGCGGCCCGGCAAGACGCTGGCGGCGTTTGCGCGTGACTACAACCTCGGCCGGGCACGGGGCGCGCAGCTCGAATTCTCGGCCGCCGACCAGCAGCAGATCCGCGGGCTGCTGCAGGCGCGCGCCGGCATCGATGCCGACCGCGTGACGCCGCAGAGCTGGCTCGGCCTCAGCCGCGCCGAGAGCCTCGGGCTCGGGGCCGACGAGAAGCTCAGCCGCGCGCCGGTGCGCCGCGACCGTGTCGCGGTCAAGCCGCTGCCGGGCCGGCCGCTGCACCTCGACGGCGAGGCGCTGCGCCTGCCGCCGCGCTGCCACATCGAACTCGACGGCCGCCGCTGCGCCGGGCTGATCGGGCCCGGGCACGAGCGCGTGCTGCTGATCGAGAACTGGGAAGCCTTCGATGCGCTCGACGCGCTGCGGCTCGATCTGAGCGCCGCCGGTGCGGATGCGCTGGTGGTCTGGCGCGGCGGCGGCGAGGGCTGTCGCAGCGATCACGCGCTGGCGCTGCTCGCCGCGCTCGGGCGGCCGGTGCTCGCTTTTGTCGACTACGACCCGGCCGGCCTGCTGATCGCGCTGACGCTGCCGCATCTGGCAGGCGTCCTCGCGCCGCCCGGGGCCGAACTCGCCGAGCGCCTGCGCGGCGGCCTGCGCGAGCGTTATCTCGAACAACTGCCGCAGTGCGCGGCGACGCTCGATGCCGCCGTGCAGCCGGACGTGGCGCGGTTGTGGCGGCTGATCCGCAGCGCCGGGCGCGCGCTGCCGCAGGAGGCGTTCATCGAG
>NZ_DAOLKE010000429.1:0-2733 GCF_035331805.1 Plasticicumulans sp.
CGGCCGTCGAACAGCGGATAACGCTCGCTGACATAACGCTCCGCCGCCTCGCGGATCACCCAGGCCACCGACACCTTCTTCTGCGCAGCGATGCGCACCAGTTCCTCATAGAGCGTCGGCGGAAAGCTCACCGAGGCGCGGGTGCTGCGGGCGGTGGAGGTATCGGTCATGGCGGCGGGGTCCGGATGGCAGCATCTGCACCAGATTACACCACCTTGCTGCACGAACAGCCCCCGCAGCGGCTACGCTCGGATCGGATCCCGCGGCCTGCACGGCGGGCTGCGCGGGTCCCGCTCCCGAGGCGGCCGGCTCCGCCGTGCGGTGCCGCGCACGACTCCTGCCAAATCCCATGCAAATGCGTTGTTCTCCCCCGCTCCCGCAAGCGGCGAGGGGCTGAAAAGACGGTGTGTTCCGATGTGATCGGTATCACCGGGCTTGTCACGCGCTGGCGCTGCGGATGGTTGGTACGCAGCGCCGATCCGTTTCCAGATGCCTGCGGAGACCGCCTCCATGCCCCCCGAATCCCCCGCCGGACTGCTGCGCGCGCTGTTCGATGCCGCGGTCGCCGCCGCCCAGCCGGCGCTGAGTCTCGCCGCCTTCCTGCCCGAAGCGCCGCGCGGGCGTACCGTCGTCATCGGTGCCGGCAAGGCGGCGACGACGATGGCGCAGGCGCTCGATGCCGCGTGGCCCGCAGCGCTGTCCGGCGTCGTCGTCACGCGCCACGGCCAGCGCCAGCCGTGCCGGCGCATCGAGGTCCTCGAAGCCGCGCACCCGGTGCCGGATGCGCACAGCGTCGCGGCGGCTGCGCGCATGCTCGATGCGGTGCGCGGGCTCGGCGCCGACGATCTGGTGATCTGCCTGATCTCCGGCGGCGGCTCGTCGCTGCTGGTGCAGCCGGCCGCGGGGCTGACGCTCGCCGACAAGCAGGCGATCAACCGCGCGCTGCTCGCGAGCGGCGCCGACATCGCGGCGATGAACTGCGTGCGCAAGCATCTTTCGGCGATCAAGGGCGGGCGGCTGGCCGCGGCCTGCGCGCCGGCGCGGGTCGTGACGCTGGCGATCTCCGACGTGCCCGGCGACGAGCCGGCGGTGATCGCCTCCGGGCCGACCGTGGCGGATGCGACGAGCTGCACCGATGCGCTGGCGATCCTCGATCGCTACCGCATCACCCTGCCGCCGGCCGTGCGCGCGGCGCTCGAAGCCGGCGAGCTGGAAACGCCGAAGCCGGACGATCCCTGCTTCGCGCGCTGCGAGTACCACCTGATCGCGACGCCGATGCGCTCGCTCGAAGCCGCCGCGGCGGTGGCGCGCGCTGCCGGCGTCACGCCGCTGATCCTCGGCGATGCGCTCGAAGGCGAGGCCGCCGAGGTCGCGAAGGTGCACGCCGGCATCGCCCGCTCGATCGCGCAGCACGGCCGGCCGCTCACCGCACCCTGCGTGCTGCTCTCGGGCGGCGAGACCACGGTAACGGTGCGCGGACGCGGGCGCGGCGGGCGCAACGTCGAGTTCCTGCTCGCGCTCGCCGTCGCGCTCGACGGCCATCCGCGCGTGCACGCGCTCGCCGCCGACACCGACGGCGTCGACGGTGCCGAGGACATCGCCGGTGCGCTGTGCGACCCGACCACCCTCGCCCGCGCCCGCGCGCTCGGCATCGACCCGAAGGCGAGCCTCGCCGACAACGACGGCCACGGCTTCTTCGGCGCGCTCGGCGATGCGCTCGTCACCGGCCCGACCGACACCAACGTCAACGACTTCCGCGCGATCCTGGTGCGCTGAGCCACGGGCCGCATGCCGATCCCGCGCGAATGCGTGGTTGGCCGCCCTCTCCCCAGACCCTCCCCCGCCAGGGGGAAGGGGCGGAAAGGACCGGCTGTTGCGCCGGGATCGGGCTCAGTAGCTCTTGTACGGCAGGAACTTGCCCGACAGCACGACGTGCACGCGGTCGCCCTTGGGGTCGGGTTCGCGCGAGATGTCCATCGAGAAGTCGATCGCACTCATGATGCCGTCGCCGAATTCCTCGTGGATCAGTTCCTTGATGGTCGTGCCGTAGACGTTGACGATCTCGTACCAGCGATAGATCAGCGGATCGGTCGGCACCGCGCTCGGCAGCGAGCCCTTGTACGGCACGATCTGCAGCCACGCGACCGCCTCGTCGGACAGTTCGAAGATCTCGCCGACGATGCCGGCCTGGGTCTTGTCGAGCGTCATCTGGCCGAGGCAGGCGGCCGTCGTCCATTCCTTGCTGAGGCCGACCTTTGCGGCCACTTCGGCCCAGCGGATGCCTTTGCGGACCTTGGCGGCCAGGATCATCTTCGTGACTTCACTGCGATCGCTGATCATCGGCGACGGACTCCGGGGTGACAGGACGGGGATGGCCAGGCACGGCCCGCCGCCGTGCTGCATTGCGGCGGGCACCCGGCGAAGACTGGCACGGCCGCCGGCGATCACACGCAGATGCGCGGTTTTTTCTTCCCATGACGCCTGACCCACGCGCGGCAGGCGGCCGCAAGGCGCAGCCTTGCACGGCGATCGGCAGGCGCCGGTCGAGGCGCCGGCGGCAGCCGGCGCAGTCCGGCACCGGACACGGCGATGCGCACTTGCGGGCGTGTGAGCCGCGGTTTAATCGACTTGAACCGCACTTGCGCCCGTGTGACCCATGCTTCGATCGTCCTGGACTGCAGTTCCATGCACCTGACCCGTGCATCCATTGATCTGGACTGCAGTTCCATGCAC
>NZ_DAOLKE010000430.1:0-2730 GCF_035331805.1 Plasticicumulans sp.
GGTTCCGGATGCTCGCGCTCGAAGCGCCGTTCGGCCGCGGCGAGGTGGCGCAGCAGCACGTGCGAGATCAGGTTGACGCCGATGCCGCCGAAAGTCAGCGGCAGCAGGTACAGCGCCATCGACAGTTCCGACACGAACAGCTTGTCGTCGGCGAGCGAGGGCGTCTGCATCGCGGTGTTGCCGATGCTCTGCAGCAGATACACGTCGAGACCGGCGACCAGCAGCAGCACGAGGCCGAGCACCAGCACGGTCAGCGGCGATACGGCGCGGCGCAGGTACAGCGTGACGTAGATCGCCGACGGCACGATCAGCGAGCACAGCACCAGCAGCCAGAAACGGATTTCGACGAACACGGAATGCGGCATGGCGGGCTCGCTCGGAAGACGGGGAGGGCGCGGACCGCCGCGCCGGCGACCGGGCCGCTGCGGCGGTGGCGGCCGGAAGATCGCGGCTCGCAGCCGAGGCAGCGCAGTGTGAGGCAAGTTCCGGGGCTGCGGTCATGCCCCGGAGGCCGTGATGGCCCGCATGCAACCGGACCATGACGGGCGAAACCGGCAGGCTTGCGCCAGCGTCCCCTGCCATGGTTACCGCCATCCGATCGCATCGAGGGCTGTCCATGGGCAGGACCATCCACGTCCGCAGCCGTCATCCGCTCCGCGCCGTCGCCGGTCTCGCCGTGCTGCTGCTGGCGCTGCCCGGCCGGGTCACGCCGGCGGCCGAAGCGGTGCCGGCAGCGCGGCTCGCCGGGGGAGCGCTGGTGCTGACAGCCTGGCGACAGGCCCGCAACCGTGGCAGCTGCGCACCGCAGGCTTTCGCCGACACCGGCGAGCCCGCGGCCCGGCCGCGGCGTGCGTATTTTTCCGGCGGCTGGGCCGTGGCCTTCGACCTGCCCGGCCGGCGCAGCGCCTTCGGCATCGCCGGCACCGGCACGGCGGCCCCCGGCGACAGCGAACTCGCGCAGTGGCCGCAGCAGCTGCCGCTCGATGGCGGGCTTGCCGGCTATGGGTTGTCCGGCCGCGCACCGTATCCGGCCGACGATCCGGACGGCTTCGGTCGCGAATCGCTCGCCTATGTGCGCCTCGACGGTCAGGGCTGTCTGTACAACGTCTGGAGCCAGCTCGGCCGCGCGCATCTGCAGCGCCTGCTGCAGCAGTTGCGACCGGTGGCCTTGCCGTAGCGGCGGCGCTTGCGGAGGAGCCGGTGGTGCATGTACCTTTCGGTACAGTCTGAAACGACCAGTACAGAAAGGTGCCGCCATGTCCCGTCCGCCGCTGCCGCCGTTCACCGCCGAAACCGCTGCGCAGAAGGCGCGCATGGCCGAGGACGCCTGGAACAGCCGCGATCCGGCGCGCGTCGCGCTCGCGTACACCGAGGACAGCCTCTGGCGCAACCGCGCCGAATTCATCCGCGGCCGCGAGCAGATCGTCGCCTTCCTGAGCCGCAAGTGGGCGCGCGAACTCGACTACCGGCTGATCAAGGAAGTCTGGGCGCATGCCGGCGAGCGCATCGCCGTGCGCTTTGCCTACGAATGGCACGACGACTCCGGCCAGTGGTATCGCGCCTACGGCAACGAGAACTGGGAGTTCGACGAAGCCGGCCTGATGCGCCGCCGGCATGCCTCGATCAACGATCTGCCGATCGCCGAATCCGCACGCCTGTTCCACTGGCCGGCCGGCCGGCGGCCCGACGGGCATCCGGGCCTGAGCGAGCTGGGGCTGTGAGACGGATGCGGCACTGGCAGCGCTGTACGGGCCGAAGCTCCTGCCCGGCAGCACCGGCATCGCCGTTTTTCCGCACCGGAGAAAGAAGGGCGCAAGGCCGGCAGGCTGCGGATGCGAGCGGATTGCCCGGGAGACCCCCATGCCGCGCCTCGTGACCGAACGCGCCGACGTGCTGCCGCTGCTGGCCGAGGTGTTTCGCGAGCATGGCTACGAAGGTGCGAGCCTGCAGTTGATCTCGCAGGCCACCGGGCTCGGCAAGGGCAGCCTTTATCACTTCTTCCCGGGCGGCAAGGCGGAGATGGCCGCGGCCGTGCTGGCAGAGATCGACGACTGGTTCGAGCGCGAGCTGTACGCGCCGCTGCGCGCGGCCGAGGACGAGTCTGTGGCCGCGGCGATCGACGCGATGTTCGCGGCCGTCGATGCCTATTTCCGTGGCGGCGGGCGCGTCTGTCTGGTCGGCGCGCTGGCCCTCGGCGCCGCCCGGGATCGCTTCGGTACGGCCATCGCCAGCTACTTCGCCCGCTGGGTCGGCGCGCTGGCCGATGCACTGCAGCGCACCGGCTGCGACACGACGACGGCCACCGCGCTGGCCGAGGCGACCGTCGCCGGCATCCAGGGTGCGCTGGTGCTGACGCGCGCCCTCGACGATCCGGCGGTGTTCAGGCGCACGCTGCAGGCGCTGCGCGAACGGCTGCAGCCGGGTAATCCGGCCGATGCCGGCAATGCCGGTAATGCCGGGCGCTGAAGGTCACGGCCTTCTTCCTGCCGGTCCGGCGCGGGTAGACACGGCCTATCCGTCCGATCGTCAGCGGCCTGACGGTCCCGTTGCCTGACGCTGCGCAGGGTCGAATCTGATGCAGGCGCTGTCTGCGGCTTCGGACGAATCCGGCCGCTCGATCCCGGCCTCGGTACGATCCTGCCAGCCCGTAGGCTGGATTGAGGAACGAAACCCAGCATTGGGAATGGCACGAGAAAGCAGATGCTCACGAGCGAGCAAATATGCAATTCA
>NZ_DAOLKE010000431.1:0-2704 GCF_035331805.1 Plasticicumulans sp.
CTTCAGGTGCCGGGCTGCAGCTGCAGCTGCGCACCGTCAGCGGCCGCGCCCGGGCGTCCGGCCTGCTGCTCTGCCGCCCGGCGCAGCGCCAGCACCAGCCAGAAGCCCGGCAGCGCCGCGGCGAGGTGCTTCAGCGCGTGGCCGCCGAGCAGGCCGCCGCTCGACTGCCAGATCACGCCATCGCCGAGTTCGAAGCCCTTGGCGAACCCGTAGCAGAGCAGCGCCCACAGCCAGGCGCGCACGTAGGGCTGCTGCTCGCGGCGCGTGCGCAGCGCGAGCAGCGACACCGCCAGCCACAGCAGGCCGCCGAACTGCACGGCCACGTACCAGGCGAGATTGCCGCTGACCGCCCACCACACCACGCTCATCGGCGCCGACAGCAGCATCAGCACCAGCAGCCGGGCGCTCCAGACCCGCGGGTACTTGGCCGCCCCGACCGACGCGAAGGCGCCGGCAAAGACGATCGTCATCGGCAGCCGGTCCCAGACCAGCCGGCCATCATCGGGCGCGAGGTGGTAGTACGCGGAGCCGGCCGCCGTCAGCGCCAGTCCGGCGAAGAACACCGCGCAGGCCCGGCGCTGGTCGCGTTCGCGGGCCACGGCCGTGGCCGGCAGCCGCAGCAGCGTCCACGCGCCGGCCAGCGCCGCGAGCAGGAAGCCGAGGTTCGACAGCACGTCGGCCGCATTGGCGAGGCCGGCGAGCGCGCGCGTGTCGGCGAAGGCGTGATAGCCGGGCGGCTGGGCCAGAAACGGCAGCGCCGGGCCGCCGAGCTGCAGCGCGATCAGCGCGAACAGCAGCAGGTTTCCGAAGGTATCCCGATCGTGCATCGCCTTCCTCACTCCGTGCATCCGGGGGGTTCCGGGGGCCGGCCGTCGTGGCGCGGTGAGGCGCGATGATTCCGAAGCCGCCGGACGACGGCAAGCGCCGGTGCGGGCGCGACGGGGCGCCTGCACCGGCCGCCCGCCGCAAAGCAAAACCCCTGCCGCGCGCTGCGGCAGGGGTCTGCAGGCACCGGAGGATTTTCAGGCCGCGCGCCGGCGCAGCGACAGGTCCGGCTCGACCAGCACCGTGTCGCCCGGCCCGAACTCGCCGGCGAGGATGCGCTTCGCCAGCGGGTTCTCCAGCATCTGCTGGATCGTGCGCTTCAGCGGCCGCGCGCCGTAGACCGGATCGAAACCGGCTTCGCCGAGCTTGTCGAGCGCACCGGCACCGACCTCGAGCGCGATGTCGCGCGCCGCGAGGCGCTTGCGCAGGCCCTCGATCTGGATCGCCGCGATCGAGCGGATCTGCTCGCGCCCGAGCGGGTGGAACACGACGGTCTCGTCGACGCGGTTCAGGAACTCCGGCCGGAAGTGCCCGGCGAGGATTGCCATCACCGCCGCCTTCATCGCGCCGTAGTTGTCCTCGCCGGCCATCTCCATGATCGTGTCGGAGCCGAGGTTCGAGGTCATCACGACGACGGTGTTGCGGAAGTCCACGGTCCGCCCCTGACCGTCGGTCAGGCGTCCGTCATCGAGCACCTGCAGCAGCACGTTGAAGACATCGGCGTGCGCCTTCTCGATCTCGTCGAGCAGGATCACGCTGTAGGGCTTCCTGCGCACGGCCTCGGTCAGGTAGCCGCCTTCCTCGTAACCGACGTAGCCCGGGGGCGCACCGATCAGGCGCGCGACCGAGTGCTTCTCCATGAACTCGCTCATGTCGATGCGCACCAGCGCTTCCTCGGTATCGAACAGGAAGCTCGCGAGCGCCTTGCAGAGCTCGGTCTTGCCGACGCCGGTCGGCCCGAGGAACAGGAAGCTGCCGTTCGGCCGGTTCGGATCGGCGAGCCCGGCGCGCGAGCGGCGGATGGCGTCCGCCACTGCACGCACGGCTTCGGCCTGACCGACGACGCGCCGGCCGAGCACGTCTTCCATGCGCAAGAGCTTCTCGCGCTCGCCTTCGAGCATCTTCGCGACCGGGATGCCGGTCCACTTGCTGACGACCTCGGCGATCTCCTCGTCGGTGACGCGGTTCCTCAGCAGCTGGAAGTCGTGCGACTCGCCGGCCTCGGCCGCCTTCATGCGCCGCTCCAGCTCCGGGATGCGCCCGTACTGCAGCTCCGACATGCGGTTCAGATCGCCCGAACGCTTCGCCGCATCGAAGTCGAGCCGCGCCTTTTCGAGTTCGGCCTTGATGTCGGCCGCGCCGGTCAGCATGGCTTTTTCGGCCTTCCAGACCTCGTCGAGATCGGCGTACTCGCGCTCCAGGCGCGTGACCTCGGTCTCCAGCGCGTCGAGGCGCTTGCGCGAGGCATCGTCGTTTTCCTTCTTCAGGGCCACGCGTTCCATCTTCAGCTGGATCAGCCGCCGGTCGAGCCGGTCCATCGCCTCGGGCTTGGAGTCCATCTCCATGCGGATGCGCGAGGCCGCCTCGTCGATCAGGTCGATGGCCTTGTCCGGCAGCTGGCGGTCGGTGATGTAGCGGTGCGAAAGCTGGGCCGCGGCGACGATCGCCGGGTCGGTGATGTCGACCTTGTGGTGGACCTCGTAGCGCTCCTTCAGGCCGCGCAGGATGGCGATGGTGTCCTCGACCGAAGGCTCGTCGACCAGCACCTTCTGGAAGCGGCGTTCGAGCGCGGCATCCTTCTCGATGTACTGGCGGTACTCATCGAGCGTGGTGGCGCCGATGCAGTGCAGCTCGCCGCGCGCCAGCGCCGGCTTGAGCA
>NZ_DAOLKE010000432.1:0-2686 GCF_035331805.1 Plasticicumulans sp.
GCGGCGGCGGCGGCACGTCGGCGGCGACCACAGCGCCGGGCGGCGGCGGGGGGGGTCATTTCGGTGACGGTCGGCGCTGGTGGCGGGGTGGTGGCCGGGCCGACCGAGTGGCGGCTGACCGTGACTTCCTGACGGACTTCCTCGGTGATCACCGTGTGCGGACGCGGATCGGCGTGCGCGCGCGGCGCGGCCAGACCGCCGGCAATCAGCAGCACCGCGAGCGCGGCACTGCCGGCGAGATGGACGGAACGCGTGGCAGGTCGGTTCATGATCGAAGCTCCGGGGTTCGGGTTCGTTGTCGCCGCTCGGGGCCCCGTGTCACAGCGGCGTGAGCTGTCCGGGACGGGCCCGGCACATCCCGACAGAGCCGCACGCCCGGGCGGAAGTTCCGGCTGGCATGGCCGGCGGTGGACCGCAGCCGGGCGCGCGGCTACCGTGCCGCCTCCGTTCCCGAAGCCGCGGAGATGCCGCCATGCTCGATTTCGCCGCCGTCGAGGCGCTGCTGCCCGAGGTCGCCGCGCGGCTGCGCGCCGAGTTCGAGGACGCGAGCGAGCAGTCCGATGCCGAACTGCACGCCTTCCTGCGCCCGGTGCTGCGCCACGCCGCGCTGCACGGCTTTGCCGATGCCGACACCGGCTTCGTCTACGCGGCCTGCGCGTGGCTGACCGGCGAGGATTTCGCGAGCGCCTTCGAGGCGCCGAAGACCATCCTCGCCGCCAGCGCGCCGGTTGCCGACAAGGCCGCGGCGCTGGAGGACTGGCTGACCGGCCTGATCGACCCGGCGGACTGACGCGGCGCGCCGTCATCTGGCTCAGGCACACTGTCGGGCACGCATTCCCGCCGTCCTGCCGCCGCAACCGCCATCGTGTCCGATCTCGCGAAAATCGTCGTCATCCTCGCCGCCGCGGTGCTGGCCGTGCCGCTCGCGAAGCGGCTCGGGCTCGGGGCCGTGATCGGCTATCTGCTCGCCGGCGTGCTGATCGGGCCGTGGGGGCTGGCGCTGATCCGCGAGCACGAGGAAATCCTGCACGTCGGCGAACTCGGCGTCGTGCTGCTGCTGTTCATCGTCGGCCTCGAACTGCAGCCCTCGCGGCTGTGGGCGCTGCGCCGGCCGGTGTTCGGGCTCGGCGGCCTGCAGGTGCTGCTGACCGGCGGCGCGGTGATGGCGGTGATGCAGTGGCTCGGCTGGCATCCGGGCACGGCCTTCGTGATCGGCTTCGGGCTGTCGCTGTCCTCGACCGCCTTCGTGCTGCAGCTGCTCGGCGAGCGCGGCGAGCTGACCGCGCGCCACGGCCGCGACGCCTTCGCAGTGCTGCTGATGCAGGACGTGGCGGTGATCCCGATGCTGGCGATCCTGCCGCTGTTCGCGCCGAGCGAGCGCTTCGAACCCGGCGAGGACCTGCAGAAGGCGCTGGTCGCGGGGCTGGCGATCGCCGGCGTCGTGCTCGCCGGGCGCTACCTGCTGCCGCGGCTGTTCCGGCTGGTCGCCGCCGCGCATTCGCACGAGATCGCCACGGCTGCGGCGCTGCTCGTGGTCGCGGCGACCGCGCTCGGCTTCACGCACATCGGCCTGAGCATGTCGCTCGGGGCCTTCCTGGTCGGCATGCTGCTGTCGGATTCCGAGTTCCGCCACGAGCTCGAAGCCAACATCGAGCCGTTCAAGGGCCTGCTGCTCGGGCTGTTCTTCGTCGCCGTCGGGCTGTCGGCGAACCTCGGCCTGCTGACCAAGGAACCCGGCGTGCTGCTGGCGCTGACCGCGGCGCTGATCGCGGTGAAGGCGCTGCTGCTGTTCCTGATCGCCCGGCTGTTCGGCACCGCGCCGCGCCCGGCCTGCAAGGTCGCGGTGCTGCTCGCGCAGGGCGGCGAGTTCGCGTTCGTGCTGTTTGCGGTCGCGCGCGATCTGGCGCTGCTGACCACGCGCCAGCAGGACGAGCTGAACCTCGCCGTGACGCTGTCGATGGCGGCGAGCCCGATGCTGGTGCGCCTCACCGACAGCCTCGCCGAGCGGCTCGCCGAGCGCCGGCGCCGGCGCTCCCCGGCGCAGGCCGAGCCGATCGCCGCGGCACCGGTGCTGATCGCCGGCTACGGCCCCTTCGGCCAGACCGTCGCCCGCTACCTGCGCGTGCACGGCATCCCCTGCACGGTGCTGGAGACCGATCTCAAGCGCATCGAGCTCGGCCGCGCCCTCGGCCAGACCGTGCACTTCGGCGATGCCTCGCGCATCGAGCTGCTGCGCGCGGCCTCGGCCGGCGACGCGCACGTGCTGGTGATCGCGGTCGATGACGGCGAGACCTCGCTGCGCATCGCGCGCACGGTGCGTCATCACTTCCCGAGGCTGCGCACGATCTCGCGCGCCTGCGACGTGCGCCACACGCTGGCGCTGATGGAGCTCGGCGTCGGCGTCGTCACCAGCGACACCTACCTGTCGGCGCTGGAGATGAGCGAGCACGTCGCGGTCGCGCTCGGCGTGCCGGCCGGGCAGGCACACACCGACGTGCTGCACTTTCGCGCGCACGACCAGCGCAACCTCGACCGGCTGCGCGCCGTGCATCACGACGAGGCACGCATGCTCGACACCGCGCGCGCGATCATCGCGGAGATGGAAGAGGTCTTCCGCGAGCGCCGGCACACGCCGGCCACGCAGCCGCCGGCGGCTGGTGCGCCGCCGCTGCCGCGCATCGCACCG
>NZ_DAOLKE010000433.1:0-2681 GCF_035331805.1 Plasticicumulans sp.
CCGGTCACCGAGATGATCACCGGCGTCGACATCGTCAAGGAGCAGCTGCGCATCGCTGCCGGCCTGCCGCTGTCGTTCACGCAGGACGACATCCGCATCAGCGGCCACGCCGTCGAATGCCGCCTCAACGCCGAGGACCCGGACACCTTCCTGCCCTCGCCGGGCACGATCACGCGCTACCACGCGCCGGGCGGTCCGGGCGTGCGCGTCGATTCGCACCTGTACGCCGGCTACCGCGTGCCGCCGAACTACGACTCGATGATCGGCAAGCTGATCGCGCACGGCGAGACCCGCGAGGTCGCGATCGCGCGCATGCGCAATGCGCTGGCCGAGCTCGTCGTCGACGGCATCAAGACCAACGCGCCGCTGCACCGCCGGATCATGGCCGATGCCAACTTCATCGAAGGCGGCACCGACATCCACTATCTGGAAGCCAAGCTCGGTCTCAAGAGCTGAAACCCGCGGGAGGTCCGCCACCGTGTGCAAGGACGAGGAGGATGACGCCCTGAGCTGGCTGCAACTGACGCTCGAAGCCGGTGACCACACGGTCGTGCAGCTCGAAGACGCGCTGCTCGAAGCCGGCGCCGTGGCCGTGACGCTTTCCGATGCCGTCGACGAGCCCGTGCTCGAACCGGCCCCCGGCGAAACGCCGCTGTGGCGGCGCACGCTGGTCACCGGCCTGTTCGACGCCGGCACCGATGTCGAGACCGCCAAGCACCTGGTCTGCGCCGCCCTCGGCTGCGACGAGCTGCCCGAGGCGCGCATCGGTGCGCTCGAAGAACGCGACTGGGTGCGGGCGTGGATGGATCACTTCCATCCGATGCGCTTCGGCCGGCGGCTGTGGGTGGTGCCGAGCTGCCGCGAGCCACCCGAGCCCGAGGCCGTGAACCTGCTGCTCGATCCGGGCCTCGCCTTCGGCACCGGCACGCATCCGACCACGGCGCTCTGCCTCGAATGGCTGGACGGCGTCGAACTCGCCGGGCGTTCGGTCATCGACTACGGCTGCGGCTCCGGCATCCTCGCGATCGCCGCGCTGAAGCTCGGTGCCGCCAGCGCCCACGGCGTCGACATCGACCCGCAGGCGCTGCACGCGACGCGCGAGAACGCCGCCGTCAACGGCGTCGACAAGCACCTGCGCGTCGGCCTGCCCGAAACCCTGCCCGGCCAAGCCGCCGATGTCGTGCTCGCCAACATCCTCGCCGGCCCGCTGCTGATGCTCGCGCCGCGGCTCGCCGCCGCCACCCGGCCCGGCGGCCACGTCGTGCTCGCCGGCCTGCTCGAACGCCACGCCGATGAGCTCGAAGCCGCCTACGGCGAATGGTTCGAGATGCAGCCGCGCGGGCTGCGCGAAGGCTGGGTGCGGCTGCACGGCATCCGCCGCTAGCGGCCGCGCTGCGGCCGGCCCGTCGAATCCGCCCCGCACCGGCCCGGGGCAAGCTGCTCCGCCCCCCCCCGAGGTTCCGCTGCCGTGCAGATCGGCCCGCATGTGCTTCCCTCCCCGCTCGTCCTCGCGCCGATGGCCGGCGTCACCGACCGGCCGTTTCGCACGCTCTGCCGCCGGCTCGGCGCCGGGCTCGCGGTTTCGGAGATGGTCACGTCCGACGTGCGCCTGTGGCACACCGGCAAATCCCGCCGCCGGCTCGATCACGCCGGCGAGGACGGCATCCGCAGCGTGCAGATCGCCGGTGCCGACCCGGCGCAGATGGCCGAGGCCGCGCGCCAGAACGTCGGGCGCGGGGCCGAGATCATCGACCTCAACATGGGCTGCCCGGCGAAGAAGGTCTGCTCGGTGGCCGCCGGCTCGGCGCTGCTGCGCGACGAGGCGCTGGTCGCGCGCATCCTCGGCGCCGTGGTCGCGGCGGTCGAGGTGCCGGTGACGCTGAAGATCCGCACCGGCTGGGACCGCGCCAGCCGCAACGGCGTGACGATCGCCCGCATCGCCGAGGACTGCGGCATCCGCGCCCTCGCCGTGCACGGACGCACGCGCGCCGATGCCTTTGCCGGCGAGGCCGAGTACGACACCATCGCCGCGATCAAGGCCGCCGTGCGCATCCCGGTGATCGCCAACGGCGACATCGACGGCCCCGAGAAGGCCCGCGCCGTGCTCGAACACACCGGCGCCGATGCGCTGATGATCGGTCGCGCCGCGCAGGGCCGGCCGTGGATCTTCCGCGAGATCGCGCATTTCCTCGCCACCGGCGAGCGCCTGCCCGAACCGGGGCCGGCCGAGGTGTGCGCGCTGCTGCTCGAACACCTCGAACAGCTCTATACCTTTTACGGCGAGGACGCCGGCGTGCGCATCGCCCGCAAGCATCTCGGCTGGTACTGCGGCACCCGCCCCGGCGGCGCGGCGCTGCGCAGCCTCGTCAACCAGACGGTCAGCAGCCGGGAACAGCTCGCGGCCGTACGTGATCTGTTCGACCGCCTCGAAACACAACAGGACCCGCTGGCCGCATGAACCCCACCGACCTCGACCCGCCCCCGGCTCCCGCCCCGGCCCCTGCCCCGCTGCGCGCCCACGTACAGGCCGCGCTGCACGACTACTTCCGCCAGCTCGAAGGCCAGATGCCGACCGGGCTGTACGACCTCGTCCTGCAGGAGGTCGAGCGCCCGCTGCTCGAAACCGTCATGCACTTCACGCACGGCAACCAGACCCGGGCCGCCGAAGTGCTCGGCATCAA
>NZ_DAOLKE010000434.1:0-2658 GCF_035331805.1 Plasticicumulans sp.
AGATGCACGCCATCGGCCCCGAGCTGCAACGCTGCCGCGCCGCCGGTGCGCGGCTGCTTCTGAACGGCGCACCGGCGCTGGCGATGCAGCTCGGGGCCGATGGCGTGCATCTCGATGCGCGCGCGCTCGCCGCCTGCGACCGGCGCCCGCTACCGGCCGACCGGCTGGTCGGGGCCTCCTGCCACGATGCGCACGAACTCGCACACGCACAGCGCATCGGCTGCGACTTCGCCGTGCTCGGCCCGCTCGCCGCGACCGCGACCCACCCGGAGGCCGAACCGCTCGGCTGGGCGCGCTTTGCCGCGCTCGTGCGCACGGCCGGCCTGCCGGTGTACGCGCTCGGCGGCCTCGGCCCGGCCGATCTCGATGCCGCGTGGGCGGCCGGGGCGCAGGGCGTCGCGGCGATCCGCGCGCTGTGGCAGCCGTGAGTCCGGGCGCGCGCCGGCTCGGCATCGTCGCCGCGCTGCTGGCGCTGGCCGCGGCCGGCACGGGACTCGGCATCGCGCTGCCGAAGCTGCGCGCCTGGCTGTACGGCGACGCTCCGGCCATCGATCTGACCCGCGATGACACCGCCTGCCGGCCGATCGGCGTGCCGTGCTCGGCGACGCACGCGCGCCTGCAGCTCGCGCTCGGCCTCGGGCAGTCGGTCTCGCCGCTGCAGGCGTTTCCGGTCACCGTCAGCGTGCAGGGTGCCGAGGCCGCCGGGCTGCGCTCGGTCGAGCTGGCGTTCACGATGCAGGGCATGGACATGGGCATCCTGCGCACGCCGCTGCTGCGTCAGGCCGACGGCAGCTGGCGCGGGCGCGGGCTGCTGCCGGTGTGCGCGGCCGGGCGCAGCGACTGGCTCGCGACCGTGACCGCCACCGGCGCCGATGGCGAGCGCTACCGCGCGCAGTTCGCGTTCCCGGCCGGGCACTGAACGCAAGCCCGGCACCGTCATCCGCTTCGCCGTCACCTCGCCGCCACAGGGACAGTCCGCATGCGCATCCTCGCGATCCGGGGCCGCAACCTCGCCAGTCTGGCCGGCGACTTCGCCGTCGAGCTCGCCGCGCCGCCGCTGGCGCAGGCCGGGCTGTTCGCGATCACCGGCCCGACCGGGGCCGGCAAGTCGACGCTGCTCGATGCGCTGTGCCTGGCGCTGTACGACGAGATGCCGCGCCTTGCCGGCGCGCCGAAGGTCGCGGTCGTGCCCGGCGCGGATGCCGATGAGCGGCTCAACGCCGATGACGTGCGCGGCATCCTGCGCCGCGGCTGCACCGAGGCCTGCGCCGAGGTCGATTTCCTCGGCCACGACCGCCGGCGCTACCGCGCGCGCTGGGAGCTGCGCCGCGCCCGCGGCAAGGCCGATGGCCGCACCCAGAACCAGACGCTGGTGCTCACCGATCTCGACACGCAGCAGCGCCTCGGCGGCACGAAGACCGAGACGCTGGCCGAAATCCGCGCCCGGCTCGGCCTGAGCTTCGAGCAGTTCCGGCGCAGCGCGCTGCTCGCGCAGGGTGACTTCGCGAGCTTCCTGCGCGCCCGGGCCCAGGAGCGCGCCGAGCTGCTGGAGCGCATCACCGGCACGCAGCTCTACGGCGAACTGTCGATCGCCGCGCACCGCCGCGCGCGCGACGAGGAAGACGCGCTGCGCGAACTGGAACAAGGCCTCGCCGCGCTCGAACCGCTGGACGAGTCCGCGCGGGCCGAACTGCTCGCCGGGCACGCACGGCAGGCCGAAGCGCTGGCCGTGCTCGAAGCCCGGCACCTCGCGCTGCGCCGCCTCGCCGACTGGCAGACGCGCAGCCGCACGCTCGCCGTCGAACTCGCCGAAGCGGATCGGGCGCTGCAGCAGGCCCGGGCCGCCGTCGATGCGGCCGGGCTGCGGCAGCAGGTCTGGCAGCGGATCCGGGCCGCCCAGCCGCTGCGCCCGGTGGTCGAGGCCGTCGAGCGCACGCGCACCGCGGCCGAAGCGGCGAGCCAGCGGCTTGCCGGGGCATGCCAGGCGCTGGCGGACGCCGATGCCGGGCTGCGGCAGGCGCAGGCAGAAGCGCAGGCCGCCGGCGAGCGGCATGCAGCGGCAGAGGGTGCCCGCCTGCAGGCAGCGCCGCAGCTCGCCCGCGCCCATGCCCTCGATGCCCGGCTCGCCGATGCCACCCTGCACCGGGACACGGCCGTGCGGCTGGCGACCGGGGCTGAGCAGGCGGCCGAAGATGCGCAGCAGACGCTCGCCGGCCTGCAGCAGCAGATCGGGCGCAGCGAGGCCGCGCAGGCCGAAGCCGAGGGCTGGCTGGCCGCGCACGCCGGCCTCGACGCACTGGCCGGCCAGTGGCCGCGCTGGGATGCCGCGTTCCGGCAGTTGCTCGATCGGCTGCGCGAGCACGAGGACGCCCGCCGCCTGCAGGCACAGGCCGCGCACGAGCAGACGACGGCCGCCGCCGCGCTTGCAGATGCGGAGCAGCTTCGCGAACAGGCCCGGGCCGCGCGGCTGCAGGCCGAAGCCGAAGCCGGCAGGCTGGCGGCTGCGCTCGCAGCGATCGATGCAGACGGACTCGCGGCCCGCCGCCGGGCACTCGCGGTGCGGCGCGAAGCCCTGCAGCCGCTGCCGGCCATGGTCGAGCGCGCCGGCGTGCTGGCCACGCAGGCGCAGGCGCTGGTCGCGCGCATCGACGATTGGTG
>NZ_DAOLKE010000435.1:0-2645 GCF_035331805.1 Plasticicumulans sp.
GCCCGCGCCCGGCTCCCGCGCTCGCGCCGATGCCGTTCGCCGCCGCGCCCGAGCCGCCGCCGCCGGCTGCCGAGCAGGCGCAGAGCAACCTGAACCCGAACTTCACCTTCGACAGCTTCGTCGCCGGCAAGTCGAACCAGCTCGCGCGCGCCGCCTGCCAGCAGGTCGCCCAGAACCCCGGCAAGGCCTACAACCCGCTGTTCATCTACGGCGGCACCGGGCTGGGCAAGACGCACCTGATGCACGCGGTCGGCAACCAGCTGCGCCGCCAGAACCCGTCGGCGCGCATCGTCTACCTGCACTCCGAGCACTTCGTCGCCGACATGGTGCGTGCGCTGCAGCACGACCGCATCGACGAGTTCAAGCGCTTCTACCGCTCGCTCGACGCGCTGCTGATCGACGACATCCAGTTCTTCGCCGGCAAGGAGCGCTCGCAGGAGGAGTTCTTCCACACCTTCAACGCGCTGCTCGAAGGCAACCAGCAGGTGATCCTGACCTGCGACCGCTACTTCAAGGAGGTCAACGGTCTGGAGGACCGCCTGAAGTCGCGCTGCGGCTGGGGCCTGACCGTGGTCGTCGAGCCGCCGGAGCTGGAGACGCGCGTCGCGATCCTGATGAGCAAGGCCGTGCAGGCGCAGATCGTGCTGCCGCACGAGGCGGCGTTCTTCATCGCCAAGCACATCCGCTCCAACGTCCGCGAGCTCGAAGGCGCGCTGCTGCGCGTCAACGCCAACGCGCAGTTCACCGGCCGGCCGGTGACGCTGGAGCTCTGCCGCGAGGCGCTGCACGACGTGATCTCGCTGCACGACAAGCTGGTCACGATCGACAACATCCAGAAGACGGTCGCCGAGTACTACAAGCTGCGCGTCGCCGACCTGAACTCGCCCTCGCGCAACCGCTCGATCGCCCGCCCGCGCCAGCTGGCGATGGCCCTGGCCAAGGAACTGACCAACCACAGCCTGCCCGAGATCGGCAACGCCTTCGGCGGGCGCGACCACACGACCGTCCTGCACGCGGTGCGCAAGATCGCCGAGCTGCGCGAGGCCGACACCCGCATCCGCGAGGACTTCAATAACCTGTTGGCAACCCTGTCCACATGAGCCTGAACAAGCTGTGGATGGATCCGGGAAAACCCGGCCTGTGGACAAACCCCGGTTTCATCCACAGGAAACCCGCGATCGAGCGCAACTATCGTCCACCGGTTTTGCACCGATAGTTTCCTTCATCGTCCTGATCGACAAGGGCTTTCCGGATTCATCCACAGCGCGGACGCCACACAGCAACAACAAGTCTTTTATATAAAGGACACAGGATCAGAAGAGGTTCGCCGATGAAGCTCGTGACGCCCCGTGAATCGCTGCTGAAGCCGCTCGCCGCCGTGATCGGTGTCGTCGAACGCCGCCAGACACTGCCCGTGCTCGCGAACGTGCTGATGCAGGCCCGTGACGGCCAGCTGACGCTGACCGCCACGGATCTGGAAGTGGAACTGGTCGCCCAGGCCGGACTGCCGGCCGACGACGGCGAGATCACGCTGCCGGCGCGCAAGCTGCACGACATCCTGAAGAGCCTGCCGGACGAGGCCGAGGTGACGCTCGCCGTCGACGGCGAGCGCGCACTGCTGAAGTCCGGCCGCAGCCGCTTCCAGCTCGCGACGCTGCCGGCGCACGACTTCCCGAACACCGAGGACATCCCCTTCGAGGCCGAGCTGCCGATCGCGCAGGGTGCGCTGAAGCGGCTGATCGAGCGCACGCAGTTCGCGATGGCGCAGCAGGACGTGCGCTTCTACCTGAACGGCCTGCTGCTCGACTGGACCGGCAGCGAACTGCGCGCGGTCGCCACCGACGGTCACCGGCTGGCGCTCTGCACGCTGGCGGTCGAAGGCGTGAGCGCCGCGCCGCTGCAGGTGATCCTGCCGCGCAAGGGCGTGCAGGAACTCGGCCGGCTGCTCGGCGACGGCGAGACGCCGGCCGTGCTGCGCATCGGCACCAACCACGCGCAGGTCGTGCTCGGCGACATCCGCTTCACGACGAAGCTGATCGACGGCAAGTTCCCGGACTACGAGCGCGTGCTGCCGCGCGTCGGCTCGCGCGCGATCCTCGCCGACCGGCTGGTGCTGCGCACGGCGCTGACCCGCGCCGCGATCCTGTCGAACGAGAAGTACCGCGGCGTGCGCCTGCAGGCCGGCGACTGGCTGCTGAAGGTGCAGGCGCACAACCCCGAGCAGGAGGAGGCCGAGGAGGAAGTCGAGGTCAACTACAGCGGCGAGGCCTTCGAGATCGGCTTCAACGTCGCCTACCTGCTCGATGCGCTCGGCGCGCTGCCCGGCGAGCTGGTCAAGCTCGCGTTCACCGATTCCAGTTCGAGCTGCCTGATCCAGGATCCCGAGAGCGACAGCGCGCGCTACGTGATCATGCCGATGCGGCTCTGACCGCCGGCCACGCCGGAACATGCTCGCGCGCCTGGAGATCGCCGACTTTCGCAATCTCGCGGCCGTGCGCCTCGACTGCGCCCCCGGCCTGAACCTGATCAGCGGCGACAACGCCGCCGGCAAGACCAGCCTGCTCGAAGCCGTCTACCTGCTCGGACGCGCGCGCTCGTTCCGCACGCAGCGTCCGGCCGAGCTGATCCGGCGCGGGGCCGCGCAC
>NZ_DAOLKE010000436.1:0-2610 GCF_035331805.1 Plasticicumulans sp.
GCAGGCGTCCGGCCGGATCCGCACCGGCCTGCCAGGCGGCCGATCGCAGCAGGGCTGCGATCGCCGGACCGCCGAGTACGGTCGCCGGCGGATCGGGGATGCCGGCTGCGGCCCAGCTTGCCGCGCGCTCGCCGGCGGTCGCCGCCGGCAGGGTTTCCTCGAACACCCGGGTGCCGGCGACCGCTCCGGCCTCGCCGAGCAGCACGATCAGCGCTCCGTCGTAGCCCGGATGCCGGGGGGGTTCGTAGCGTTCGCCGGGCGCCAGCCGCGGTCGCAGCACCGGCAGCCAGCCGCAGCAGTGGCAGGCCGCCGCCAGCGCGGCATCTGCGGCCCATCGTTCGGACGTGATCGCGCAGGCCTGCAGCCCGAGCCGGGCGGCCAGCGCGGCGGCGCAGCGTCCGCGGCCGCTGTACGGCATGCCGCGCAGCACCAGCACGTCGAAATCTCCGTCCGCGAGCGCGCGGGCGAGCGGATCGAGCCGGGCGCGGGTCGCGGCCGGCAGTTCGGCATCGGCCGGCGTCAGCCACTGCGTATCCGGCCAGACCGTGTCGTCCCCGCCGAGCGTGGCCCACAGCCGCGCATCGAGCCGCAGGCTGCGCATCGGCAGCGGACCGTCGCCGTCGATCGCGAGCAGTCCGGCGCGCACCGCGGTGCAGCCGGCGAGCGTGAGCGGCGTCAGGCGTTTCTGCTGCGGAAACAGGGTTTCGGTCAGCGCGCAGGCCAGATGCAGCGCCGGCCGCGCCGTGCGCTCCGGCGCCTGCAGTTCGGCGATCGCCAGCACGACGCGGAAATCGGCCTCGATCTCGCCGGCGAGCGCGATCAGGAACAGCTCGGCCGGGCGCAAGCGATACGCGCGCGCCAGCCGCGCCAGCGCGTCTGCTGCGGTGGCGACGGCCTCGGGCACGGCGGTGCAGAGCTGCGGCCAGTCCCCGGGGCTCGCGTCGAGCAGCGTGACCGGCGCGGGCAGCGCGTCGTAGCACTGCGCGGCGAAGTACGTGAGTCCGGTGCGCACCCAGGCCGACAGCCGCGCCGACGATTCCCCGGGCAGCCCGGACACGGCCGGCGCGTTCACGGCCAGCGTTCCACGTAGCGGATCGCGACCACGCGCCCGAGCCAGGGCAGCCAGCCCGGATCGAGATCGAGGCCGGCACGGCGCACCGCGAGCTGCACGCCGGCGAGCGGCCGTTCGAAGTCGAGGTGCGTGGAATCGGCGCGCAGCCGGCCCGGTCCGGCGATCAGCGCCGGCGACCAGAGCTGCGGCCCGCACAGCGCCGCGGCCAGCGCCACCAGCGCCGGATCGCCGGGCTGCGGCTGCCAGGCTTCGTCGCGCCCGACGTGCAACTGCCAGCGCCGTTCGAGCCAGCGCCCGACGCCATCGTCGGGTGCCAGCCCGAGCGCACGACCGAGCACGAGCCACGCATGCCAGCCGCCACCGCGCGCATCGAGACCGTGCAGCCCGCCGAGCAGGGTCTGCACGCGCCGGTGATTCAGCACGTTCAGCAGATACGGCAGGCCGCCGCTGCCGGTATCGATCCAGTCGTCGACGCCGGTGTCGGCGTGCACAGAGCAGGACAGGGCAGCGGTCGATGCCGGCGGCTCGCGCAGCGCTCCGCTGCGGCCTGCGTCATGGCTGGCGGCGATGCCGGGCGACGGGTCCGGCAGGCAGGTGCGGGAGGTCCGATCCGCAGGCTCAGGCATGGGAGCCGGTGCAGGGCAGGTTTCCGGCACGGCGATGGAGGGGCGTTCGCGGGAGACCGGTGCGAGGCGCGAGTCCGGCGTCGTGACGAAAACGTCCTTCGCTACGGCAGTCGTCCGCGAATCCGACGCTTCTTGCCCGTCCGTGGATGCCGGATGGATCGCTGCTGCTTTGGCCGGCTCGGTGTGAGCAGCCGAGGCAGTAACCGCAACCGCGACCGGATGGGGGAGGGCCGGCGAATGTGTCTGCTCCGGCAGCAGGGATCGGTGTGGCGCTGGTCTTTCCGGATCGACGATCCCGCACAGCCGCTGCGCCAGCTGCCGGCACGCCGTCGCATCGGCAGCGAGCGCCGGGCGCCAGTCGAGCAGCAGCAGATACAGCGCCAGACGCACGCGCGCATCGCTGGCCGGCAGGCCGCGGCAGGCCGGCTGCCAGCGCGAAAGCAGCGCCGGCGGCGGCACGGGTGGCGGTGACGCAGAAGCGGGGTCGTCGTCGCGCCCTGCCGCAGGCTCGGCGGGGGGCGGCAGGCCGCTGGCGGCGGCGAGGGTCTGCACGAGCCTCTGTACCTCGTGCGGCGGCAGCGCGCGCCACAGCCGGGCCAGATCGCCGCTGCGCGCCAGTTCGGCGCTGATGGCGGCGAGCCGCAGCGGCTGTTCGCGCCAGAGTTCGGGGATTGCGCTCGTCACCGGCAGCGCGAACAGCCGTCGCCAGCGTGCCCAGTACCAGCAGCGCGCGGCGCGGCCGGCGGCGAGATCGCGCGAAAGCTGGGCGTACAGCGCCGCCGGACCGGCGAAGCGCACGGCGCCGGCATCGGCAGCCGAAGGTGCATCGCCCGCTACGGCGGCACGCAGCTCGGCCGCCAGCCGCACGCCCGCCGCGGCGGCGAGCGTACCGGCCGCGGCCCCGCGCACGAC
>NZ_DAOLKE010000437.1:0-2600 GCF_035331805.1 Plasticicumulans sp.
ACCGCGATCGGGTTGCCGGCGAGATCGCGGCCGATCAGGTCGCGCACCTGCGGGCGCGTGCGGCCCGGCACGGCGAGCGGCAGGCCGAGCATCTGGTTGAAGTCGCAGTCGTAGACCGTGCCGTCCCAGCCGACCGACACCAGTGTCCGGCACATGACCTGATCGAGGTTGTCGTCGCGGTGCGCACCGCGCAGCAGCGTCATGTAGGCGTCGAACTCGCCGTGCGAGACCAGCGTCGAGCCGAAGCGCTGGATCGGCATGTTGGCGAGCGTGAACAGCCGGTCGAAGACGATGCCGTGGCGCCCGCCGAGTTCGCGCCGGTAGTCGGCTTCGAGCGCGGCCTGCGGCGGCGGCAGGTACGGGCCGGTCGGGTTGTAGACCAGATTCAGCATCAGCCCGGAACGGCCGTCGCCGTAGCCGAGCGCGTTCAACTGCCGCAGGCCGGCGATGCTGCGCGCATACACCCCGGCGCCGCGCTGACCGTCGACGTTGTCTTCGAGGTAGCACGGCAGCGAGGCGACGACCTCGACCCGGTGCGCGGCGAGAAAGCCCGCCAGATCCTCGTGGCCGGGCTCGGACAGGATGGTCAGGTTGCAGCGATCCATCACCTGCACGCCGCGCGCATGGGCGGTTTCGACCAGCCAGCGGAAGTGCGGATTCAGCTCCGGCGCGCCGCCGGTCAGGTCGAGCGTCGTCGCGCCGCTCGCGGCGACGAGTTCGAGCACGGCTTCGGCGGTGTCGCGCGACATTTCCTCGCGCCGCGTCGGGCCGGCGTTGACGTGGCAGTGCAGGCAGGCCTGGTTGCAGCGGTAGCCGAGGTTGGCCTGCACGGTTTCGAGCCGGCGGCGGCGCAGCGCCGGGAAATCGATGGCATCGAGCAGCGGGCGCGTGGCGTGCATGGCGGCGGGTCCCTGGAATGCGTTCCGGCGGCGGGGGGAGCCTGACTTTACGCTTCGGCGGCGCGCGCGGATGCCGCCGAGGGCTGGCGGGCGACGCTGTCGAGGCCGACCTCGCGCAGGTCGAGATCGTGCAGCAGATCGCGGATGACCTCGTCGCTGATCAGCGCCTCGCGCCGCAGCCGGCGCAGCTCGCGCCGCTCGGCGGCGATGCCGAGCCGGCGCAGGCTGATCTCGGTCTCGAACTCCGGCGCGATGCGCATCGCCTCCTCGGCCGAGCGACCGCAGTGGCGGCCGATGCGCCGCTCGTAGTCCTCGATCAGCCGCTGCGTGTAGCGCATCTCGTGCTCGGCGTGCTGCAGGTCGAGCGCGGCGCGCAGCCGCCGGATCGCCGCCTGCGCCAGCGCGACGTGGGCGCTGCGCATCTCGCGCAACTGCACGTCGTCGGCGCGCAGGCCGAGCCGGCGGATCAGCGCCGGCAGCGTCAGCGCGTTGACGACCAGCGTCAGCACGATCACCGCGCTCGCGTAGAACACCAGCAGCTCGCGCTCCGGAAAGCCGCCGGCCGGCAGCGACAGCGCCGCCGCCAGCGTGATCGCCCCGCGCGGGGCTGCCCAGCCGGCCACCAGCACCTGCCGCCACGGCGGCACCGGCGTCTGCGGCGCATGCCGGCGCGTCAGCCAGAGCATCGCGCGCGAGGCCGGGAACACCCAGACCAGCCGGATCAGCATCGCCACGGCCGTGATCGCCAGCGCGCCGCCGGCAAGCATCGGCCATGGCTGGCCGGCGACGCCTTCGAGCACCTCGGGCAGGCGCAGGCCGAGCAGCACGAACACCAGACCGTTGAAGAAGAACAGCAGCAGCTGCCAGACGTTGAGCATGACCAGGCGCTCGGACGGCTTGGTGTCGCGCGCCTCCTGCATCGCCGCGTACCAGCCGCCGGCGACCGCGCCGAGCACGCCGGACAGATGCAGCGATTCGGCCGCCAGATAGGACGCATACGGCGCCAGCAGCGTCAGGCCGGTCGAGATCGATTCATCGGCCCAGCCACGGTGCGACAGCCCGCGCCGCAGCCGCCCGAGCACCCAGGTCGCCGCCAGCCCGGCGAGCACGCCGCCGACGGCGACCAGCATGAAGTTCGCCGCCGCCGCGCCGGCCGAGAAGCTGCCGGTCAGCGCCGCGGCGACCGAGAAGCGGAACGCCACCAGCCCCGAGGCATCGTTGATCAGGCTTTCGCCGTTGAGGAGATGCGTCAGCCGCGCCGGCAGCCGCAGCCGCTCGGTGATCGACGACACCGCGACCGCATCGGTCGGCGAGATCACCGCCCCGAGCGCGAAGCCGGCCGCGAGCGGCACCGACGGGATCAGCCAGTGCACGAGGTAGCCGGTCGCGAGCACCGTGCAGAGCACGAGCCCGAGCGCCAGCCCGAGGATCGGATAGCGCAGGTTCAGGAACTCGCGCTTCGGGATCAGCCAGGCATCGGCGAACAGCAGCGGCGGCACGAACACCAGAAAGAAGGTCTCGGGATCGGGCGCGACCGCGTGCATGCCCGGCACCAGCGCCAGCAGCGTGCCGGCCGGGATCAGCAGCAGCGGCAGCGGCATGGCGCTGCGCCGCGACACCGCACCGCAGGCAAGCACGGCGAACAGCAGCACGAGGATCGCGAGCGGCAGGCTCATCGAGGCGGGACTCCGGACGGGGGGA
>NZ_DAOLKE010000438.1:0-2599 GCF_035331805.1 Plasticicumulans sp.
GCATGTGCGCCTCGCGCCCGGCTTCGCGGTCGCGGCGCTGCACGTCGACGGCAGCGGGCGCGTGTGGCTCGCCGGGGCCGGCGAATACGCGCTCGCCGCCGGTGCGCCGCTGCCGCAGCCCTTCGTGCCGGGTCCGGGCTTCCGGCCGCTCGCCGAAGACCCCGATCCGCTCACGCTGCGCTGGCGCGCGCCGCTGCCGCCCGGCGAGGTGCTCGCGCTCGCCGGCGATGCGACGGCACTGTACCTGCTGCTCGATCGCGGCGACGGCGCGCAGGATCTCGCCCGTCGTGCGCTCGGCGACGAACCCGAGCCCTGGCAGGTGTTCCCGATTCCGGCCGATGCCGCGCTGCCGTGGGCGAGCGATCTCGCCGCGCCCGGCGACGGCACGCTGCTGCTCGCCTGCGCGCCGCAGCCCGACGATGCCGGCTTCCGCGCCTGCGACGTGCCGCAGGTACGGCTGATCGAAGACGACGACGGCGGTGCGCACGTCGAGGCGCTGCGGCTGCGCTGGCCGCAGATGGCACGGCCGCAGTCGGCGCGCGTCGTGATTTCGGCCGATGGCCGGCCGCGCTATCTCGCCGCCGACGGCCCGCGGCCGTGGCTGAAGCTGCCGCAGCCCGAATACGCACCGGCCGGCCAGCTCGACACCGCGCCCGCGGCCCTCGATGGCCGCGCCCCTGGCACGGTCTGGCATCGGCTGTACCTCGAAGCCTGCCTGCCGCCCGGCTGCCGGCTGCGGCTCGCCGCACGCGCCGCCGACACGCCGGCCGCACTCGCTGCCGCCGACTGGCAGCCGCAGCCGGCGCCGGTCTGGAATGCGCTGCCCTCGGAGCTGCCCTGGCATCCCGGTCTGCTCGCGCCGCAGCGGCCCGGCGAGCGCGGGCTGTTCGAGCTGCTGCTGCAGCAGGCCGACGGCAACGTCCGCCGCCTCGCCGGGCGCTGGCTGCAGTTGCGGATCACGCTCGCCGGCGACGGCCGGCGCACGCCGCAGCTGCACGCGCTGCGCGTGTACGCGCCGCGCTTCGACTATCAGGAGCGCTACCTGCCGGAGCTGTTCCGCCAGCAGGAAAGCCGCCGCGAGGCTTCGGCCCCGGCCAACGGTGCCGACCTGCGCGAACGCCTGCTCGCGCTCTGCGAGGGTCTGCTGACGCCGCTCGAAGGCCGCATCGCCGCCGCCGAGACGCTGCTCGATCCGCAGGCGGCGCCGGCCGCGCTGCTGCCCTGGCTCGCGGGCTATCTCGGGCGCACGCCGCTCGCCGACTGGCCCGAGGCGCGCGTGCGCCGCTGGCTCGCGCATCTGGGCGAGCTGCTCGCGTGGCGCGGCACGCTGCGCGGCGTCGTGCTGGCGCTCGATCTCGCGACCGATGGCGCCGTGGCCCGCGGCGAGATCGTGCCGGTCGAGAACTTCCGGCTGCGCCGCAGCATGGCGACGCTGCTCGGCCTGCTGCCCGATGCCGACGCGCATCCGCTGACGCTCGGCACGACGCGCTCGGGCAACTCGATCGTCGGTGACAGCCTGATCCTCGCCGACAGCCTCGACCTCGACCGGCCCGAGACCCGCGCGTTTCTGGCGCTGTTCGCGCCGGAACAGGCACGGGCCGGCGACGAGCGCGCCGCGGTGCGGGTGTTCTTCGAACGCTACGCGCACCGCCTGAGCGTGCTGCTGCACGGCCCCGGCCGCGCCTGGCAGGGCGTGGTCGAGCAGGTGCTCGAAGACGAACTGCCGGCGCATCTGGCCCGGGACGTATACCCGGCCGAATTCCCGTTCGTGCCCGGCCTGTCGCCGCTGCTCGGCTACGACACCTGGCTGGAAACCACGCCGCCGCCGGCCGGCGTGCAGCTCGACTTCACCCGCCTCGGCCGCGCCGGCGTGCTGCTCGATGCCGCCTCGCTGCTGCCCGCTGGAGCGCCGTCATGACCGGGACCGCTACCGATTTCGACTCTCCGCTGCGCCACGACGCCGTGGCAATGCTGCCCGCTGGAGCGCGGCCATGACCGATGCCGATCAGGACTCTCCGCTGCGCCATGACGCCGAAGCCGGACCGCTCGCGCGCGTCGCGTTCCGCCCCGGCATGCTGCTCGGCGTCGAGGCGCTGCTCGCCGAGCAGGACTATCACCGCCGGCGGCTGAACCGCCATGCGCGGCTGCTGCACGGCTTGGGCACGATCTACGGCCTGCTGGTGACGCTGGAGCCGCCGGCCGCACCGCTGCCGCTGCGGCTGGTCGTGCATCCGGGCATCGCGCTCGATGCGCTCGGGCGCGAACTGCTGCTGCCCGAGCCCTACGGCATCGACCTGCCCGCCTGGCTCGCCGAGCAGGGTGCCGAGGCCCTGCTGCCGTTCAGCACGCCGCCCGATGCCGCCGAAGGCGCGCCGCGCTCGCTCGTGCTCGAAGTCGCGCTGCGCTACGTCGACTGCGCGCTCGGCCTGCAGCCGGTGCTGGCCGCCGCGACCAACGCCTCGACCGACGCAGTCGCTGCGAGCCGCGCCGGCGAGGCCTTCGAGCTGCTGCTGCGCGGTGCCGACCTGAATCCGCCGCCGCCCGACCCGCCGCCGGCGACGCTGCCGAGCCCCGCCGAGCAGGCCCGGCTCGACGCCGC
>NZ_DAOLKE010000439.1:0-2588 GCF_035331805.1 Plasticicumulans sp.
TACCGCCCGCCGCCGCGCTGAAGGCCGGCGGCCGACTCAGCGGCGGCGCTGGCGCGCCTGTTCGAGATGCCGGCAGAGTTGCCCGGCGCCTTCGAGCAGGCGCGGCGTGTGGCGCTGGATCAGGTCGGGCGGAACGAAGAACAGGTTGTCGCGCTGCACCGCGGTGATGCGCGGCCATTTCTTCCAGTCGTCTAGCCATTCCGGACGCGCCTCGCCCATGCCGCTGGCGACGATCGCCTCCGGGTTGCTGGCGATCACCGCTTCGACCGTGACGCTCGCCGCCATCGCTTCCAGCGTGCCGAAAACGTTCTCGCCGCCGCACAGGTGAATGGCGTCCGAGATGATCTGACTGCGGCCGACGGTCATCAGCGGCTGCTTCCAGATCTGGTAGAAGGTGCGCACACTTGCTTTGCCTGAATACTGCGTCCGCAGTGCGGCAAGCCGCTGGCGGAAGCGCTGCGCGGTGACGCTCGCCACGCCCTGCGTGCCGGCGAGCGTGCCCAGACGCTCGATCTCGCTGGCCACGTCTTCGATGCGGTTCGGCTGCGAGACGTAGAGCGTGTAGCCTAGCCCGTGCAGCTTGTCGAGATTGGCCGTCGCGTTGCCCGACTGCCAGCCGACGACGAGGTCGGGCTTGAGCGCCGCCACAGCTTCCAGATCGAGCCGTGCATAGCTGCCGACGCGCGCGATCTTCTTCGCCGCTTCCGGGTAATTGCTGTAATCGACCGTGCCGACGATCCGTTCGCCAGCGCCGGCGGCGAACAGCGTCTCGGTCAGGTGCGGCGCCAGACTGACGATACGCTGCGCCGGCTGCGCCAGCCTGACCGTCTGGCCGAGGTCGTCGCGCACACTGACTTCGGCGCCGGCAGCGATCGCCGCTGCGCAGCCGAGCAGCGCGAGCGCGCGCAGGACGCTGCGGCACAGCCAGCGGCTGCGCGGTGTTGCTTTGCCGATCATGGGGTTCCTTGGGCAAGCGGTGAAGACGATCGTGGCCGACGAGTGCGCACCGGACGGGCCGCCGGCCAGGGCCGGAACGCCCGATCAGCGACGCGCCGACGGATTTTAGCGCGCCGCAGCGGCCGGCACCGAAACGAAGCGGCCGCCGCGTGCGAGAATGCGGCCTCCGACGCTTGTGCCGATCCCGCGAACGCCACTCCATGGCAACACCAAGCTCCCCGCCTGCCGGTACACCGGCGCTGATGGTCCAGGGCTGCACTTCCGACGCCGGCAAGAGCACGCTGGTTGCCGCGCTGTGCCGCATCCTGAAACGCCGCGGCGTGCGCGTCGCGCCGTTCAAGCCGCAGAACATGGCGCTCAATTCGGCGGTCACCGTCGACGGCGGCGAGATCGGCCGCGCCCAGGCGCTGCAGGCGCTCGCCGCCGGTCTGCCACCGCATAGCGACTTCAACCCGGTGCTGCTCAAGCCGAACAGCGACCGGCAGGCGCAGGTGATCATCCACGGCAAGGCACTCGACAGTCTGGACGCGATCGCCTACCACGAGTACAAGCCGCGCGCGCTCGCCGCGGTGCTCGAATCGTACCAGCGCTTGTGCGCGCAGTACGCCTGCGTGCTGATCGAGGGCGCGGGCAGCCCGGCCGAAATCAACCTGCGCGACCGCGACATCGCCAACATGGGCTTCGCCGAGGTCGTCGACTGCCCGGTGATCCTGATCGCCGACATCGATCGCGGCGGCGTCTTCGCGCACCTCGTCGGCACGCTGGAACTGCTCTCGCCCTCCGAGCAGGCGCGCATCCGGGGATTTGTCATCAATCGTTTCCGCGGCGACCTCCGCTTGCTCGAATCCGGGCTCGACTGGCTCGAGCAGCGCACCGGCAAGCCGGTGCTCGGCGTTCTGCCCTACCTGCACGGGCTCTACCTGGACGCCGAGGACGCGCTGCCGCGCGCCGAGACGGCCAAGCCGGCGGCCCGCCTGCAGGCGATCGCGCCGGCCTTCCCGCGCATCGCCAACCACAACGACCTCGACCCGCTGCGCTTCCACCCGGCGGTCGATTTCCGCTTCGTCGGCCCGGGCGAGACGCCGCCAGCCGCCGACCTGATCGTCCTCCCGGGATCGAAGGCGGTGCAGGCCGACCTCGCCTGGCTGCGCGCGAACGGCTGGGAAGCGGCGATCCGCCGCCACTTGCGCTACGCCGGCCGCTTGATCGCCATCTGCGGCGGCTACCAGATGCTCGGCCGTCACTTGCACGACCCGCTGGGAATCGAGGGCGAGCCGGGCAGCGCCGCCGGTCTGGGCCTGCTCGACTGCACGACGACGCTGGCCAGCGAGAAGCAACTGAAGAACGTCGTCGGAACGCTGAACCTGCCCGGCCGGCCGGCCGTCCGCGGCTACGAGATACACATGGGCGTGACCACCGGTCCGGCGCTGGCGCGCCCGGCTGCGACGCTGGCCGGCGCAGCCGACGGCGCGCTTTCCGAAGACGGCCAGATCCTCGCCACCTACTGCCACGGACTGTTCGACGAACCGGCAGCGCTGGCCGCACTGTTGCGCTGGGCGGGCGCGCCGGCAGACGCCGCCCCCTTCGACGCCGCGGCACGCCGCGAAGCCGACCTCGACCGGCTGGCCGAC
>NZ_DAOLKE010000440.1:0-2585 GCF_035331805.1 Plasticicumulans sp.
CGCTGCTGCAGGTCGCCGAGGTTCGGCAGCGTGGGCGCGATCTCCGCATAGAACTCGGTGAGGTCCATGCGCGAGAAGTCCAGCGCCTGGAGCTGCGCGAGCGCGAAGCCGCTGCAGTCGGGGCCCTGGGCGCCGCCCCAGCCGCGGCCGAGTTGCGCGCGGCCCTGCTCGTTGATGATGCGCGACAGGCGCGAGTTGAAGCAGCAGTAGGTCTCGGTGGTCTCGATGCAGGTGCGGATGATCGGCAGTCGCATCGAGCAGTAGCTGCCGACGCCGTGGCACAGGCGGTTGTCGCGCTTCATCGCGAGGACCTGCTCGGCGTCCTCGCAGGACAGCAGTCCCGAGAGCTGGATCGCGAGCATCGCGAGCGTCCACGGGCCCGGCACCAGCGAGGTCACGAAGGAGCCCACCGACAGGTCGCCGGCGATCAGCCCGGCGAGCGCCGAGGAGCCGCCGCCGGCGCCGAAGAGCGCCTCGAAGCCGGCGATCACGAGGTCGGGCGCATCGGCCGTGAAGAGGGCGTCGTAGGTGTAGCTCGAGCCGATGGCGCCGATGGCCTGGCCGCCGGCGCCGGTGATCAGGCTGAAGGTGGAGAAGAGCGAGCCGTCGGTGCCGCCGCCCTTGCAGCAGTTCACCAGACCGAAGAGCTTCTTGCGGCAGCGGTTGTCGTAGCCCTTGAAGACTTCCAGCGTGTTCGGGTCCAGGTAGCGACCGGCTTCGCGCTGCGCTTCCAGTCCGGCGACGGCACGCGCGAAGTCGGCGTCCGGCGCGTAGCCGGTGTCGAAGCAGCGCCCGTCCAGGCAGAACTGCTGGCCGCCGCAGTTCGTCACCGTCGAGGTGGTGCCCGTGGCGACGCGGCACTGCCAGGTCTGCTCGTAGAGCATGCAGGCGCCCTGGGGGTTCGTGTCCATGCAGCGCGAATCGACCTGGCTGCAGCCGCGGTCGCGCAAGGGCTGGCAGTCGTCGGTGCTGTTCTGCGAGACGCAGGTGTAGGACGCGCGGTAACGCCAGCAGTCCCGCTGCACCGGGTAGCCGCCGATGGTGCGGGTCTCCGGGCCTTCGACGCAGGTCTCCGCGGTCTGGTAGCAGTCGGCGGCTGTGGCCGGCGCCGATGCGAGCAGGCAGAGCGCCAGCGCGCTGCCGGCGATCCAGTCGAAGCGCCGCGCGGCTCTCATTGCGAGCGCGCCTCCAGCGTCGCGCACTGGTTGTCCCAGGTGTCGCTGAAGCTGACCGTGGTCGGCATCGCGAAGGTGTTGGCGCCGTAGTAGCTCGTGCCCTGGCAGGGGTTGTAGAACCACGCGCCGATGGTGCAGTTGGGGCCGGCGCAGCTCTGGCTGTAGTAGGTCTGGTAGCAGAAGAAGCCGTCGATCCGCGAGGGGCCCGGGGTCTGCGGGATCTGCGTGTTCAGGCTGCCGGGGACGTCCTGCGAGCCCAGGTCCATGTAGACCTGACCGCTGCCCTTGTCGATGGTGAAGACGTGCATCGTGTAGCTGTTGGTCCCGCAGCTGAAGTCGAAGGCCAGGTAGTCGATGCAGGCGGGGCAGGGGTCGGCGGTGACGCGGGTGAGGAACTGGCCGGCCGAGCAGCCGGGCGTCTGGATCGGCGTGACGATCAGCACCTTGTCGCAGGTGAGGGTCTCCAGCGTGCGGTACTGGTGGCAGATCGCCGTCTCGAAACGGTCGGGCGTGGTGACGGTCTGGACGGCGCAGCCGCTGTAGGTGCCGGCGATGTTTCCGGCGATGGCCTGCGGGTCGGCGGTGATCGCGCGACCGCGGGTGAGCAGGGGGTCGGTCGGCGCGATGCCGAAGCTCGGCCGTTGGCTCGGATTGGTCTGCGAGAACTGCACTGCCGTGCAGGAGGGATCGGCGGCGGGGCCGCTCGCGCAGGCGCTGGCTCGTGCCGCGGCCTGGCTGCCGAGCCCCGGGCTGCCGAAGTAGCTCGCCTCCGGGGGATTGGTGGTGTAGCTCGGAACGGTGGACTGCGCCGTGCTGCCGCTGATGGTGCCGCGGGCCGCGGCGTTGCCGGTCCGGCCGAGTGCCTTGCCCTGCTCGAAGGCCTCACCCTGCGTTGGCGGCGCTTGCGCGTAGAGGGACGGCAGCGCTGCGAACAGCGTGGCCGCGAACGCGACGAGCTGGCCGGTGAGTCGTTTCGAGGCCCGCATGCTCAGGGCCCTTTCAGCCGCGCGAGCAGCGGCGCCACCAGCGGTCGCGCTTCGGGGCGCTGCCTGGCCAGCGTGTCCAGCGCGTGGTCGAGGCTCACGTCTCCGGACACGCTGACGAAGGCCGGAGGCGTGCGGCAGTCCGTGCCGCAGCTCGTCGCCGTGTCGGCGCGATCGTCGAGACTCAGCACGAAGGTCGGCGCGCGTTCGATGCGATGGCGTGCGAAGGCTTCGGGGTCGATCACCCACGCCACCTGACGCTCGCCGATCAGGCTGGAGACGGCCGCGAGGGTCTCGCGCATCGAGTTGGCCTTCAGGCCCCGCAGCACCAGGACCGCGCCGCTGCGCGCGGCTTGATCGGTCAACAGTTGCAGGCTCGCGCGGGGCATCTCCAGCGTGATGAAGATGCGAAGCGGGCTCGCGGCCG
>NZ_DAOLKE010000441.1:0-2559 GCF_035331805.1 Plasticicumulans sp.
GCGGATCACCCGCGGTGTCGGCCGATCAGCGGCGCGTGCGACGGCGGGCGAGCAGGCCGAGGCCGCCGAGCAGCAGCGCGGCGCTGGCCGGTTCCGGCACGTCGGTGCTGATGGCGTTCGGGTTGAAGCCGGTGCCGGGGTCCATCGGCGAGCTGCTGGTGCTGCCGGCGTTGATCCAGACGCCGTCGATGTAGAAATCGGCGTTGTTGCTGGCGCCGTAGAGCACCGGGCCGCCGAGGCTGCCGTTCATCGTGGCGGTGACGCTCAGGTATTCCCACTGGCCGGTCAGCGTCGAGCTGCTGCCGATGGCCGTGGTGCTGCCGCTGTTCCACGCGAGCACCAGGTGCGCGCTGCCGCTCAGCGCATAGACCCAGGCGCTCAGCGTGTAGGTGCCGGTGTAGCCGCCGTTGTACTGGTACAGGCCGTCGTTGGTGTTGCCGGTGATGCGCGCGCTGTGATCGCCCTCGACCACCGGCGCACCCGCCCATGTGCTCGTCACCGGCCCGGTGTTGGAGTACTGGTTCCAGCCCGTCAGCGACGAGAAGGTGCTCACGCCGCTGCCGGAATTGGTCGGGGTCGTGCTGCCGGACTCGAAGTTGCCGTTGCTGAGCAGGTTGCCGGTCTGGTCGACCAGCGGCAGCGCGACGGCCGTGCTGCCTGCGAGCGTGGCCAGCAGCAGGCCGGTGAGGGAAAGGGATTTCATCAGGGAGCCTCTCAAGCGACCGGGTCGATTCCCGGACTGTCGTTGCGGTCAATTCCGGTCGCTGATTAGCAATCATCGTTCCATTTCTGGATGCGAAAAATTCCCCTTGCCGGGCAATGGTTTGCCGGCAGGGTCCGCGGCTGTAACAAGTGCCGGTAAAATTTTCCAACACCTCCGGCATGGATTTGCCTGCGGCGCAGCAGCCCTGTCTCCGGATGGCCGGCCGGCTGCACGCAGCCGAAGCCCGCCCCGCAGCCCCCGCGCATTGTCCCGTCGCAGCCCCGGCCGCTACGCTCGGCGGCGCAGCAGGGAACAGGGGAGGGCGGACGATGCCGGGCAAGGTGTTCATCAGTTACAGCCGTGAGGATGCCGACTGGCTGGCACTTGCGACCGAGCATCTCGGTGCCATCGAACTGGAGGTCTGGGACGACACCCGCATCGGACCCGGTGAGGATTGGTTGCCGGCGATCGAGCGGGCAATGGCGGAATGTCAGTTCGCGCTGTTGCTGGTTTCTGCTTCGTATCTGAGTTCGCCTTTCATCAAACGCACCGAAATCCCGGCGCTGCTGCAGCGTCGGGCTGCGGAAGGGCTGACGGTCATTCCGGTACTCGTGCGGCCGTGTGCATGGTCGAAGGTTGACTGGCTGGCCCGGATCAACATGCGCCCGAAAGGCGACAAGGCCCTGAGCCGCCTCGGCAAGCCAAAGGCCGAAGCCGAGCTGGCCGCGCTGGCCGGAGAAATCGCCGGGCGGTTGGCGACCGCCGCTGCAGCCAGGCAGCGAGAGGCGCCGCACGTCGATCTCCACCACCTCCCCGAAGGCGCCGCCGATTTCTTCGGCCGCGGTGCCGACCTCGAATGGCTCGATGCGCAGTGGCAGACGGCCGGTGCGGTGTCGGTGGCGGTGCTGGTGGCGCCGGGTGGCACCGGCAAGACCTCGCTGCTGCGGCGCTGGCTGCAGCGGCTGAAGGTGAACGGCTGGGGCGGGGCGCAGCGGGTGTTTGCGTACAGCTTCTATCGGCAGGGCGTCAACGATGCCGGGGCGGGGACGGCGACCGACGAGCCGTTCCTGAACGCGGCGCTGGCGTTCTTCGAGGTGCGCTGCGAGGCGCAGGCCAGCGCCTGGGATCGCGGGCGGCATCTGGCGCAGGCGCTGATGGCGCAGCGGGCGCTGCTGGTGCTCGATGGCGTCGAGCCGCTGCAGGACGCCGGTTCGTACCGGCTGCGCACCGAGGGCCTGAAGGCGCTGCTGACGACGCTGGCCGATGCCGGCCGGCAGTCGCTGTGCGTGCTGAGCACCCGCGCCGAAATCGCCGACCTGCAGCACTACGGCGCCGATGGCGCGGTGCGCCGCCACCGGCTCGACAACCTGTGCGCCGCCGATGGCGCGCGGCTGCTGCACCGGCTCGGCGTGTGCAGGATCGGCGGGCAGACGCTGAGCGAGGACGAAGCCGCGCAGGACGCCACGTATCGCGACGCCAGCCAGAGCTTTGGCGGTCACGCGCTGACGCTGCACATCCTCGGCCTGTACCTCGCCAGCCGCCTGCAGGGCGACCTGCGCCGCCTCGACCGCGCCGCCCTGCTGAAAGCCGACGCTGCCTGCAAGCCACATCCGCACCACGCCTTCCACGTCATGCACGCCTACGAGTGCTGGCTCGAACAAGGCGGCGAGCACGGCGCCCGCCAGCTCGCCGTGCTGCGCCTGCTCGGCCTGTTCGACCGCCCGGCAACGCCGGATTGTGTGCAGGCACTGCGCGAGCCGGCGATTCCGGGGCTGACGGATGTCCTGCAAGGGCTTTCGGACGAGGACTGGAATGCGCTGCTGCATGAACTGCGCACGGCGGGGCTGGTGCAGACG
>NZ_DAOLKE010000442.1:0-2548 GCF_035331805.1 Plasticicumulans sp.
CATCGAGATCGGCCGGCGACAGCGCCGCGGCGCCCTCGGCGCGCGCGGCATCGGCGGCCGGCGTCCGGCCGTTCGTGGCAGCCGCTTCGGCCGCAGCGGTGAAACCCGGCGCGAGCATCAGCATCAGCCACAGGACGGCGAAGCGTGGATTTGGCATCGTGTACGTCTCCCCCGATTCCGCTACGGCAGTCTGGCTGTGACCTTCCTGCCGCTGTCTTTGTTGCGACGCAATAGTCATACGACCCCGGAAACGACGCCTCGATGACCGCAGAGTTCACGCTGATCGACGATCTGATCGCCCGGCGCACCGGCGCGCAGCGGGCCGATGTGGCGCTCGGCATCGGCGATGACTGCGCGCTGCTCGTGCCGCCGCCGGGCCGGCAGCTCGCGGTCAGCCTCGACCTGCTGGTCGCCGGCGTGCACTTCCTGCCCGATGCCGAGCCGGTCGCGCTCGGCCACAAGGCGCTGGCGGTGAACCTGTCGGATCTGGCCGCAAGCGGCGCCGAACCGGCGTGGATCACGCTCGGCCTGACGCTGCCGGGCGCCGATGCCGGCTGGCTCGCGGCCTTCATGGACGGCTTCGCCGCGCTCGCCGCCGAGCACGGCGCGCAGCTCGTCGGCGGCGACACCACGCGCGGGCCGCTCTGCATCGCCGTGCAGGTGCACGGCTTCGTGCCGCCCGGCGCGGCGCTGACCCGCAGCGGGGCGCGAGCGGGCGATCTGGTCTGCATCACCGGCACGCCCGGCGAGGCCGCCGCCGGGCTGGCGCTGCGCTTCGGCCGGCTGGAGCTGCCCGAGCCCTTCGCCACGCACTGTCTCGCCCGCCTCGACCGGCCGACGCCGCGCATCCGCGCCGGGCTGGCGCTGCGCGGACTGGCGAGCGCCTGCATCGATGTCTCCGACGGCCTCGCGCAGGACCTCGGCCACATCCTCTCGGCCAGCGGCTGCGGCGCGACGCTCGCGCTCGGACGATTACCGCTGACCGCCGTCAACGCCGCACTCGGAGCCGAGGCCGCGTGGCCGTATGCGCTCGCCGGCGGCGATGACTACGAGCTGCTGTTCACGCTGCCCGCGGCGCAGCAGGCCGAAGCCGAAGCCCGGCTCGCCGCCGCCGGCTGTCCGTTCAGCGTCATCGGCCGCATCGATCCCGAACCCGGCCTGCGCCTCGTGCGCCCCGATGGCCGGCCGCATGCGCTGGAACGGGGCGGTTATGAACACTTCGCCTGAGCGCGCGCCGCGCGTCTTCCGCGACTGGCGGCATTTCCTCGCCTTCGGCCTCGGCAGCGGCCTCGTCCCGGTCGCGCCGGGCACGGCCGGCACGCTCGCCGCCGTGCCGTTCGCGTGGGGGCTGGCCGCGCTGTCGCCGGCGGCTTACCTGTTCATCGTGCTCGCGGCCTTCGCGCTCGGCGTGTACGTCTGCGGGCGCACCAGCCGCGACCTCGGCGTGCACGATCACGGCGGCATCGTCTGGGACGAGTTCGTCGGCTACTGGATCACGATGTACATGGCCCCGCCCGGCCCCGGCTGGCTGATCGCCGGCTTCGCGCTGTTCCGGCTGTTCGATGTCTGGAAGCCGTGGCCGATCCGGATTTTCGATGTCCACGTGCCCGGCGGACTTGGCATCATGCTCGACGACGTACTGGCTGGACTGTACGCCTGGGTACTGCTGCAGGCCCTGACCGCCGTGCTGTGACCCGCGCGCAACCGAAGGTGCGCAACACCCCGCAAGCCTTGATCCGTATCGACGAGTACCCATCAGTACCCTGCCGCGCCGCCCGCCGGCGGCCGTCAGGACCACGACCTGATGCATCAGGAGGACGCATGAGTGCCGACCTGCAGTTGATCTCCGAAGCCCTGGCCCAGCAGAACCGCCTGCTGCGCGAGATTGCCAACGACCTGCGCACGCTGGTGCGCGTCGCCGAGCTTTCCCATCCCGAGTTCGCCGATCCGACGCCCTCGCGCCCGGACAACACCATCCGCCCGGCCAGCATCGCCGTCGATCCGGCGCTGCTGCCGAACGGCGGCAGACGCTGAGGCCGGAACGCGACCGGCACACCCGGCTTGAAATCCGCCGCGGCACCGCCATATCGATCCCCGGTGCCGCGCAGTCCGCAAGTCCGCTGCCCGGCACCGGCGCTGGCAGCGGCCTTGCGGTCGGTGTACAGTCGCCCTCCCTTCAGGGGCCGACCTGGTTTCGACGTGGGTGGCAAAACCTGAGGCGCATGCCGAGGACGTCGCTAGGCCTCGTAAAAAAAGCGACAACTCATAGTTGCCAACGACGACAACTACGCTCTGGCCGCCTAACCCGGCCAGCCTCTGACCGGAACTTGCTCGTGAAGTCCGGGTGCCCGCAAGGGCACATCAGGGGTCGACCAGCACGAGATCGCGCGCAAGCCCGCCCGGGGCCCAGGCGCTAAAACCAAGCGGGACCGCCGTTCGAGACCCTGCCCGTCGGGACGAGAACGGTCAGATCAATGACTGGGCTAAGCATGTAGTGCCAAGGGCGGAGCGCTTGCGGACGCGGGTTCGATTCCCGCCGGCTCCACCA
>NZ_DAOLKE010000443.1:0-2524 GCF_035331805.1 Plasticicumulans sp.
CCCTCTCCCCTTGCGGGAGAGGGGTCGGGGGAGAGGGGGAGACGCCGGCACTGCGTCCGGACCTTGCCCCCCTCTCCCCAACCCCTCCCCCGCGAGGGGGGAGGGGCTTGTTCGTCAATGCCTTGCCATCGTCCTGATCCATCAGCGCTGCCCGGGCGAAGCCAGAACCCGCCACTGCAGCTTGCGTAGATACCGATGCCTTGCGGGAGAGAAGCCCGGAACAGGATCAGCAAGCCGCCCCGCCTGCCCGCGCTCACGCCACGTCCTCGGCCTCGCGCTCGGCGAGCTGCAGCGCCCAGAGCTGGGCGTAGGCGCCGTTGAACGCGAGCAACTGCTCGTGCCGGCCGCGCTCGACGATGCGGCCGTGATCGAGCACGAGGATTTCGTCGGCATCCACAATCGTCGACAGCCGGTGCGCGATCGCGAGCGTGGTCACGCCCTGTGCTGCGGTGCGCAGCGCCGCGAGGATCGCCTGCTCGGCGCGCGTGTCGAGGCTGGAGGTCGCCTCGTCGAAGATCAGCACGCGCGGGCGTTTGAGCACCGCGCGCGCGATCGCGACGCGCTGCTTCTCGCCGCCCGAGAGCTTCAGGCCGCGCTCGCCGACGATGGTGTCCAGCCCCTGCGGCAGCTCGGCGACGAAGGCTTCGAGCTGCGCGAGGCGCACGGCCGCGTGCAGCTCGGCATCGGTGGCGTCGGGCCGGGCATAGCGCAGGTTGTATTCGAGCGTGGCGTTGAAGAGCACCGTGTCCTGCGGAACGATGCCGATCGCGGCGCGCAGCGAGGCCTGCGTGAGCGTGCGCACGTCCTGACCGTCGAGGCTCACCTGCCCGCCCTGCACGTCGTAGAAGCGGAACAGCAGCCGCGCCAGCGTCGACTTGCCGGCCCCGCTCGCGCCGACCACCGCCAGCCGCCGGCCCGGCGCAACGGTAAAACTCACGTCGTGCAGGATCGGGCGCTCGGGCGTGTAGGCGAAGCTCACGTGCTCGAAGCGCAGCTCGCCGGGGCCGGGGACGAGGGTGCGGGCATCGGCGGCATCGCGGATCTCGGGCGTGGTGTCGAGCAGGCGCACGAGCTGGTCCATGTCGGCGAGCGCGTAGCGCACCATCCGGTAGACGACGCCGAGGAAGTTCAGCGGCACGAACAGCTGCAGCAGGAAGGCATTCACCAGCACCAGATCGCCGAGGCTCATGCGCCCGCCGGCGACCTCGTGTGCGGCGTAGACCATGATCGACGTGAGTCCGAGCGCGATGATCGCGCCCTGACCGAAGTTCAGCAGCGACAGCGAGGTCTGCGAGGCGAGCGCCGCGCGCTCCCAGCCGGCCAGCGTGCCGTCGCAGCGCGCGATCTCCAGACGCTCGTTGCCGAAGTACTTGACCGTCTCGTAGTTGATCAGGCTGTCGACGGCCTCGTTCTGGGCCTGCGATTCCAGCCGGTTCATGTCGTGGCGGTGCTCGATGCGCCAGTGCGTGACCGCCAGCGTGAAGCCGACGTAGACGGCGATCGACGCGAGGATGATGCCGCCGAAGGCCGGCGCGTAGTTCACGAACAGCACGATGCAGACCAGCGCCAGCTCGACCAGCGCCGGCAGGATGCTGAACACGAGGTAATTGAGCAGCGTCGACAGCGACTGCGAACCGCGCTGCAGGTCGCGGGCGATGGCACCGGTCTGACGTTCCAGGTGGAAGCGCAGGCTCAGCGCGTGCAGGTGTTCGAGCGTGCGCAGCGTGATGCGCCGGATCGCGCGGTAGCGCACGGCCGCGAACAGCACGTCGCGCAGCTCGTTGAAGGCGGTGGCCGCGAGCTTCAGCACGCCGTAGCCGGCCAGCAGCCCCAGCGGCAGCGCCAGCGTCGCGTGGCGGCTGGCATCGAGCGCATCGACGAGCTGCTTCAGCAGCAGCGGCACGCCGATGCCGGCGAGCTTGGCGGCGAGCAGGCAGCCGAGCGCGACCAGCACGCGGCCGCGGAATTCCCACAGATACGGCGCCAGCGCGCGCAGGTTGTGGCTGAGCGGCCGTTCGCTGCCCGGCAGTTCGGTGTGGCGCCCGTGCGGGGCGGAAGAAAACATCATGGGCGGCGGCAACTCGCGGTGCAGCATGCACGGCGCTCGCCGGGGCGCCGCGCCTGCGGGCCGCGTGCGCCGGTCACGCGATGATGTTCGGGATCAGCTGGTCCTCGATCTTGGCGATCGCGTCCTTCAGCGCCAGCTTGCGCTTCTTCAGACGGGTCAGCTGCATCTGGTCGACGTAGCGGCCCTGAACGGGCAGCTGCGCGATCACGTCATCGAGATCGCGATGCTCGACCTTCAGCGCCGCGAGGCGCAGTTCCAGCGCCTGGCGTTCGTCATCGTTCATGGCCTGATTCCCCCGCGCTCGTCCCGGAGACCGGACAAACGGCGGGAGAATATCAGAGCCGGCGGCGACGCGACCGATGCGTTCCGCGGCGGCAGCGCAAGCGGCGCGACACGACGCCGGATCGTGCGCGCCCGCGTCGTTTTCCCTGCCGCAACGCTTCGCTTTTCAGCCCC
>NZ_DAOLKE010000444.1:0-2516 GCF_035331805.1 Plasticicumulans sp.
CGAGTTCGCGCAGCGTGTCGAGCAGGGATTTCTGGTAGCCGAGCGCGACCAGCGGTTCGGCGAGCTTCTGGCGCTCGATCTCGCGCGATTCGCCGAGCGCGCGGCCGGTGCGCGTTTCGAGGCGCGTGACTTCGGGCAGCAGGCGCTGGGCGGTCCAGGCCCGCCAGTAGGCCTGGCGCACGTCCTGACGGATGTTGTGCAGCACCTTGCGCTGGCGTTCGGCAGCGATCAGCGTCTGGTCGGCGGCCTGGCGGGCGCGCGCGTACGAAAGCCCGAAATCGAGCACGTTCCAGCTCAGCACCAGTCCGGCCGTGCGCCGCGTGCGGTCCTCGGCCGAGGTGATCACGTCGGGGTTCTCGACGCCGGTCGAGAGGTTCTTGCTGAACGAGCCGGCGTCGTTGCTGCGCGAGCGGTAGCCGGCCTGCGCGCTCAGCTGCGGCAGCATGTCCCAGCGCACCACGTCGAGCTGACCCTGCGCGACCGCGGTTTCCATCAGCTTCACGCGCTGGTCGAGGTTGTGCAGGACCGCCCGGCGCAGCGCCTCGTCGAGCGTGATCGGCGCGGTGACCGGCTCGACCGGCCGGGTCAGCTGCGCCAGATCGGCCGAGACGCGCGCCTGTCGCTCGCCATCGGTCACGGGGGTCGGCGTGACGGTGCAGGCAGCGAGCGCGAGTGCCAGCACGCCGGTGGTCAGGCCGGCTGTCGGTCGAAACGGAGGCATCGGCATGGTTTCCTTACGCAGGGTGAGTCGGGTCGCGTCACGGCGGACGCGTCCGGGCAAGGGGTTGCGAAGGCGCAGAGATTTGCCAGAAGCCGGCTGCGGCAACTGTAAATATTCCTGACAGCTTCGCCGGCGCCAGCCTCACCGGATCCGGCAGGGGTGGCGTGTGCCGGAATGTCGGCAGGAAACGGAAAAACCTGAATTTCCGTTCATCTTCGCGCTTTTCCGGCGCCGGAGGCCGGCCGAAGACAAAGCCCGGGCATGCGGCACCGGCGCCGGCCCGGGCTTGCAGAGATTGCTTCAAGGCGACGGCGGCGGTTGTGCACCCGCAACAAACCACCGCTGCCGTGTTTCACGCGAATGCGTAAGCATCCATGCGCAGCATCCCGTAGGTGTTGCTGGCGTGCAGGCGCCTGGCGCGCGCAGCAGGGCCGGCGGCGCCGAGGGCGACGAACAGCGGCAGCAGGTGTTCCTCGCTCGGGTGCTGGGCGAGCGCGTACGGCGCGCGCTGGCGGTAGCCGAGCAGATCGGCCGTGCGCCCCTCGCGCAGCGCCGTGTCCATCCACTCGCAGAACGGCGCGATGTCGGGCGCATCCGGCGCATCGATCGGCTGGCCGCGGAAGCGGCGCAGGTCGTGCGTGAAGCTGCCCGAGCCGATCACCAGCACGCCTTCGTGACGCAGCGGCGCCAGCGCGCGGCCGAGTTCGAGGTGATGCGCCGGCCCGGGGCCGCGCTGCAGCGAGACCTGCACGACCGGGATGTCGGCGTCCGGATACATCAGCCGCAGCACCGACCAGGCACCGTGATCGAGCCCGCGCCGGGCATCGCTGCGACACGGCAGGCCGGCTTCGTGCAGCAGATCGGCGACGCGCGCGGCGAGCGCCGGCGAGCCGGGCGCCGGATAGCGCAGCTCGAACAGCGCCTGCGGGAAGCCGTGGAAGTCGTGGATCGTCTCGTTGCGCTCGACGGCGTTGACGCTCGGCTGCGCCGTCTCCCAGTGCGCGGAGGCGACCAGGATCGCGCGCGGGCGCGGCAGCTCCGGGCCGAGCGCTTCGAGGAAATCGCGCGCCGGGGCTTCGAGCAGCGACAGCATCGGCGAGCCGTGGCTGAGGAACAGCGTCGGCAGGGCGGCAGCGGCATCGGGGGCCGTGGCAGGAGTGCTGCCCGGGGCGGGGGTGGTTTCGGCGGACATGGCGGACTCCGGATGGCATCGGGCCGCACGCAGGCGGCGATACCTGCATCGTGTGGTCTGCATCGACGCATCACCATTGCCGAAAACCGCGCACTATGTTTGCGAAAACGCATATTGCGAAAACGCATGCACCGCTGCGGGAGCGCGCGATGTCACCGAAGCCGACTGCTCCGGATGCCGGCCCGTGCCGGCTCGACTGGGACGACCTGCGCCATTTCCTCGCGATTGCCCGGCACGGCACGCTGTCAGGGGCGGCGCGCGCGCTCGGCGTGCGCCAGTCGACGATGTCCCGGCGTCTGGCGGCCCTCGAAGCCCGCGCCGGCGCACAACTGCTGCAGAAGACGCCGGACGGCTACCGGCCGAGCGCCGCCGGCGAGGCCATCCTCGGGCCGGTCGAGCGCATCGAGGCCGAGGCCGACACCGTCGCGCGCACGATCACCGGCACCGACCTGCGCCTGGCCGGCAGCGTGCGCATCACCAGCGTCGAGACGCTGGCAACGCTGGTGCTGATGCCGGTGCTTGCCGGCTTCGCACGGCGCTATCCGGACATCGAACTCGAACTGCTCGCCGACAGTCGCGATCTCGACCTGAGCCGGCGCGAGG
>NZ_DAOLKE010000445.1:0-2508 GCF_035331805.1 Plasticicumulans sp.
GCCGGCCGCCGGCGGCATCCGCGCCGAGCGCCGCTACACGCACGGCGACGAGCAACTGCAGCTGACGATCACCGGCGAATCGGCGCTGCTGCAGGGGCTCGGCGCGGTGTTCGACAACCCGGCCGCGCTCGGCAGCGGTCCGCGCATCGAAAGGCTCGATGGCCGCCGCGCGCTGTACGACCCGGCCGGCAACGCGCTGCGCGTGCTGGTCGGCAATGACGCGATCCTCGTCGAGGCGCGCGGCAATGCCGCTGTCAGCGAGGCGACGCTGCAGGCCTTCCTGCGCCGCGTCGACTTCGACACGATCGAAAAATCCCTGCGCTGAGGCCGGGCGCGTGCGCGGGCTCTACGCTGCTGCGCCATCCGCCCCGGATTTTCACGGAGTCCCGCCCATGATCCGTCCGATCGCCGCCGCACTCGCCGGTGCGGCGCTGCTCGCGTGCACGCAGGGGGCCGCGGCCTTCTGCGGCTTCTACGTCGGCAAGGCCGACGCCAGCCTGTTCAACGAGGCCTCGCAGGTCATCGTCGTGCGCGACGGTCCGCGCACCGTGATCTCGATGCTGAACGACTACAGGGGCGAGCCGACCGACTTCGCGCTGGTCGTGCCGGTGCCGCAGGTGCTGCAGAAGGGGCAGGTGCACGTCGGCGACAAGAAGATCTTCGAGCGGCTCGACGCCTATTCGGCGCCGAGGCTGGTCGAGTACTTCGATCCCGATCCCTGCCGGCCGCCGGTGGTCTACGCGCCGGCCCCGACCATGGCCGTGCAGGAGGGCTCGGCGGTCCGCCGGCGCGGGGCCGATGCGCTCGGCGTCACGGTCGAATCGAGCTTCACGGTCGGCGAGTACGACATCGTCATCCTGTCGGCGAAGCAGTCCGACGGCCTCGAAACCTGGCTGCACGACAACGGCTACCGGATTCCGGCCGGGGCCGCGAAGGCGCTGGCGCCGTACATCCGGCAGGACATGAAGTTCTTCGTCGCCAAGGTGAACCTGAAGGAGCAGGCGAAGACCGGCTTCACGTATCTGCGGCCGCTGCAGTTCGCGTTCGAATCGGAAAAATTCATGCTGCCGCTGCGCCTTGGCATGATCAACGCCAGCGGCCCGCAGGATCTGGTCGCGTTCATGCTGACGCGCAAGGGCCGCGTCGAGACCAGCAACTACCGCACCGTGAAGCTGCCGGCCAACGTCGATGTGCCGGAGTTCGTGAAGGGCGAGTTCCCGGCCTTCTACAAGGCGCTGTTCGGCGAGCAGGCGACGCGCGAGGGCCTGAAGGCGGTGTTCACCGAATACTTCTGGGACATGGCCTGGTGCGATCCCTGCGCGGCCGATCCGCTGTCGCCGGCCGAGCTGCGCCAGGCCGGCGTGTTCTGGGTCGGCGAGGGCGCCCAGCCGCCGGCGGTGAATCCGCGCATCGCGCCGATGCCGCCGGGCGGCGGCGCGCAGCCGGTGATGCTGACGCGCCTGCACCTGCGCTATACGCCGGACACCTTCCCGGAAGACCTGATGTTCCAGGAAACCGCCGATCGCCAGAACTTCCAGGCGCGCTACGTGCTGCGCCACGCCGCCGAGGTCGCGCCCGATGCCTGTCCGCAGGCGAAGACCTACCTCGAACAGCTCGGCCAGCGCCGCGAGCAGGAAGCGCAGCAGCTCGCGAGCCTGACCGGCTGGAACATCAACGACATCCGCCGCAAGGCGAAGCTCGATGGGCCGGCCCCGACGGCCCCGAAGTGGTGGGAGAACCTGTGGAAGTGAGCGTGCCGGTCGCGCCGGGGCCGGTGCCCGGCCGGCCCGGCTGGCGCGATCCGCGGCTGCTGCAGATGGTTTTCCAGGCGACGCTGCTCGCGGTCGGCGTCGGCCTGCGCGATTTCTCGCTGGCCGGGGCGCAGGCCGCGCTCGCCTTCGCCGGCGGACTCGGCGCGCAGCTCTTCTGGCTGCAGGTGCTCGGGCTGCGCGGCGTCGGCCTGCGCTCGGCGCTGATCACCTGCTTCGGCATCGTGCTGCTGCTGCGCGCCGACGGCCTCTGGCAGCACCCGCTGGCCGCGGCGCTGGCCATCAGCGCCAAGTTCGTGCTGCGCGTGCGCGGCAGACACCTCTGGAACCCGGCCAACTTCGGCGTCGTGCTCGCGCTCGTGCTGTTCCCGGGCGCCTGGGCCTCGCCGGGGCAGTGGGGGCAGGATCTGGCGCTGGCGCTGTGGTTCGTCGCGCTCGGCGGGCTGGTCAGCCTGCGCGCGCGCAGCAGCGATCTGGCCTGGACCTTCCTGCTCGCCTTCCTCGGCCTCGTGGCGCTGCGCGTCGCGTGGCTCGGCCAGTCCTGGGCGATCTGGTGGCATCAGCTCGGCAACGGCGCCCTGCTGCTGTTCGCGTTCTTCATGATCTCGGACCCGATGACGGCGCCGGATCATCCGCGCGCGCGCCGGCTGTACGCCTGTCTGGTCGCGCTGGTGGCGGCGCTCTGGCAGTACGGGCTGTTCCGGCCGAGCGGCCCGCTGTGGGCGCTGTTCCTGTGCGC
>NZ_DAOLKE010000446.1:0-2504 GCF_035331805.1 Plasticicumulans sp.
AACGGGCGACGGAGCGGACGCGGCGGGCCGAAGGGCCGGCAGGTCGATGCGCAGGCACTGGCCGAGGTGCGCGAGACGATCGGGGAGCTGCCGCGCGAGCGCTCGCTGCTGATCGAGCACCTGCACGCGCTGCAGGACCGCTTCCGGCATCTGGCGCCCGCGCATCTCGTGGCACTCGCGGCCGAACTCGGGCTGGCGCCGGTCGAGGTGTACGAGGTCGCGAGCTTCTATCACCACTTCGACGTGCTCGCCGACGGCGACCCGCCGCCGCCGGGGCTGACGGTGCGCGTGTGCACCTCGCTGAGCTGCGAACTGGCCGGTGCGCCGGCGCTGGCCGAGGCGATCGAAGCCGCCGTGCATGCCGGCGTGCGCGTGCAGCGCGTGCCCTGCGTCGGGCGCTGCGACGTGGCGCCGCTTGCGATCGTCGGGCGCAACCACGTGCCGTGGGCGACCGTGGCCAAGGTCATGGTGCGCGTCGACGATGCCCGCACCGAGCCCGAACACCGGCCGGTATGGATCGACCTCGACGGCTACCGCGCCCACGGCGGCTACCGGCTGCTCTGCGACTGCGTCGAGGGTCGGCGCAGCCTCGATGAGCTGCTGGCGACGCTCGATGCCGCGGCGCTGCGCGGGCTCGGCGGGGCCGGCTTTCCGGCCGGGCGCAAGTGGCGGACCGTGCGCAGCTTTCCGGGGCCGCGGTGCATGGCCGTCAACCTCGACGAAGGCGAACCCGGCACCTTCAAGGACCGCTTCTGGCTGGAGCAGGACCCGCACCGCTTCTTCGAGGGCCTGCTGCTCGCAGCCTGGGCGGTCGGGGCGGACGAGATCTACGTCTATACCCGCGACGAGTATCCGGTGTGCCGGCGCGTGCTCGCAGAGGCCCATGCCGAACTGCTCGCAAATCCACCCTCGCCCTGCGCGCTGCCGGTGATCCACTTCCGCCGCGGCGCCGGCGCCTACATCTGCGGCGAGGAATCGGCGATGCTCGAATCGATCGAGGGCAGGCGCGGCCTGCCGCGGCTGCGTCCGCCGTATGTCGCCGAGCGCGGGCTGCACGGCCGCCCGACGCTGGTGCAGAACTTCGAGACGCTGTACTGGCTGCGCGACATCCTCGAACGCGGCGCCGGGTGGTGGAACGGTCACGGCCGGCACGGCCGCCGGGGCCTGCGTTCGTTCTCGGTCAGCGGCCGGGTGCGCGAGCCGGGCGTCAAGCTCGCGCCGGCCGGCATCACGCTGCACGAGCTGATCGACGAATACTGCGGCGGCATGCTGCCCGGCCACGCGCTGCATGCGTATTTCCCGGGCGGCGCCTCGGGCGGCATCCTGCCGGCGCGCCTCGCCGGCCTGCCGCTCGATTTCGACACGCTGCAGCCCTACGGCTGCTTCATCGGCTCGGCGGCGGTCATCGTGCTGTCGGATCAGGATTCGGTGCGCGCCGCGGCGCTGAACGCGATGCGCTTCTTCGCCGACGAATCCTGCGGCCAGTGCACGCCGTGTCGCGTCGGCACCGCGCAGGCCGCGCAGCTGATGGCCGCGCCGCGCTGGGACACGGCGCTGCTCGCCGATCTCGCCGTCGTCCTGCGCGAGGCCTCGATCTGCGGCCTCGGCCAGGCGGCACCGAACACCTTCGAATGCGCGCTGCGCTACTTCCCGGAAGAGTTTCCCGAGCTGTCCCGGGAAGCGCGCACGCCCGGAGACCCCGCCCCGTGAGCGCCGATGACGCCGGCCCCGCCCCGATCCCGTTCACGCTCGACGGCCGCGCGCTCGACGCCCGCCCCGGCGAGACGATCCTCAGCGCCGCGGCGCGCCACGGCATCGCGATCCCGCATCTCTGTGCCGCCGACGGCCTCGCACCGGCCGGCAACTGCCGCGCCTGCGTGGTCGCGATCGACGGCGAGCGCACGCTGGCACCGGCCTGCTGCCGCACGCCGGCGGCCGGCATGCAGGTGCAGCTCGAAACCGAACGCGTGCGCAAGGCCCAGCGCCTCGTGCTCGAACTGCTCGCCGCCGAAACCGCCGGCGCCGTGCAGAAGCCCGACTCCGAACTGACGCACTGGCAGCAGGCGCTCGGCGTCACGTCGACACGCTTCGCCGCGCGCATGCAGCCGCCGGCCGATGCCTCGCATCCGGCGATCCGCGTCGCGCTCGATGCCTGCATCCAGTGCACGCGCTGCCTGCGCGCCTGCCGCGACGTGCAGGTCAACGACGTGATCGGCCTCGCCGCCCGTGGTCATGACACGCGCATCGTCTTCGACCTCGACGACCCGCTGGCGGCGAGTTCCTGCGTCGCCTGCGGCGAGTGCGTGCAGGCCTGCCCGACCGGCGCGCTGCTGCCGGCGCGCGAAGCCGTCAGCGTCGCCGAGCGCGTCGTGCCCTCGGTCTGCCCGTACTGCGGCGTCGGCTGCCAGCTCGATTACCACGTCGCCGGCCAGCGCATCCTGCGCGTCAGCGGCCGCGACGGCCCGGCCAACCACGGCCGGCTGTGCGTCAAGGGCCGCTTCGGC
>NZ_DAOLKE010000447.1:0-2497 GCF_035331805.1 Plasticicumulans sp.
TGTAGGTGTCGCCGATGCGGAACGGCAGCGACGCGAACACCGTGCCGGCGTCGGCGGCCGTCAGCCGGATGCCGGCCGGCTGCAGGCGCTTGCGGGCCAGCAGCCGCCGGGTGACGGCTGCATCGGCGCGGTCCGCATCCTCGATGCCGTGCCGGACCAGGCCGGGCACGGCGGCGGCGAAATCGACGGTCGCGAGCCAGTCCGGATGCAGCGTCGCCGACAGCCACAGGCTGCGGCCCGGGCGGGCGGTCGGCCAGTCGGGGGCGCGGCGGAAGGCTTCGAGCTGCGCGCCGGTCGCCAGGCCCGGACCCATCAGCTGCACTTCGTCGTAGACCCACAGCGCATCGTTGTGCAGCAGCGCGAAATCGACCGGCCAGCGGTAGCGGCTCATCGCGTAGCCGCGCATCAGTGCGCGCGACAGCAACTGATCCTGCGTGCCGATCAGGATCGCCGGCCGCTCGGGCTGCTCGACCCAGTCCGAACCCGTCCGGCCGCCCATCAGCACATGCAGATCGACCTGAGCGGCCAGCCCGGCCTTGTCCAGCCAGTTGCGGCAGCAGCCTTCGGTCTGCTCGACCAGCGTGCGCATCGGCAGGCAGTAGACCAGCCGCCGCGGCAGCGCCTCGCCGTTCACGACCCGCCGCCACAGCCACGCGACCACGACCGCCGCGGTCTTGCCGAGGCCGGTCGGCACATCGAGCAACTCCGGCCACGGGCCGGTGGCAAGCCGCTGCTGGTAGGGGTAGGGGGTGTGGCCGGTGGTGGTGTGGAAGAAGGTGGGGAAGTCCATGGCGTCCGTTCCGGGGCCGGTCACGATCCGGCCACTGTTACTGGGTGTGGGCTCAATTACTGAGCCCTGGGTGAGTACCGGACGTGTGCGTGATGATCTGTCCGCTCGGCTCGCGCGGCAGCTTCACGGCGTCAGCACTTCCTCGCGCACGAAGTGCAGCCGGATCAGCGCCGGCAGCGCGTCGGCATCGAAGTGGCAGTTGACGGCATCGCGCACCTGTTCGCGCAGTTCGGGCAGCGAGTCGGCCTGGGTATGGATCGAATGCCCGAGCGCCCGGGCCTGATAGCCGCCCTCGACCGTTTCCTCGACCAGAAAGATGACTTCGTTCATCGTCGTGGCCCGCCTGAATTTTCCGGCTGACAACAGCGTATGTCGCAAGGCGCAAGGCCGGCAGGCAGGGAGCCATGCGGCGGGCCGAAGGTGCCGGTCTCCACGATCGGTCGCTGCGCACCCGGCCCTCCGGCCTTCTCTCAGCGCGCATGCCTTTCCAGCCCCGCCCGCAGCCGCTGCACGAAGGCCGAGCGCAAGTCCTGCGGTGCGATCACCTCCACGTCCGGCACATGCCGCAGCAGGTCCATCAGCAGTTCGGTCGGGTCGCTGTAGGGCACGTGCAGCTCGTAGCGCCCGTCGTCCAGCCAGCGGCCGTGCTGGTCGTCGTGCCAGTGTTCGTCTGCGATCCAGCGGGCGCGGTCGGGGCTGAAGTGCAGGATGGCGGTGGCGGCGGCGGGGCCGGCGAAGATGCCGTAGGCGCTGCCGAGGTGAGCCTGCAGGGTTTCGGGCGGCACGTCGTGCGCGACTTCGCCGAGTTGCTCGGCGCCATGCACGCGATCGATGGCGAAGCGGCGCAGGGCGCCGCGCTGGTGGCACCAGGCGTCGAGATACCAGTTGTCGCGGTAGCGGGCGAGGTGCTGCGGCGAGACTTCGCGGGCGGTGTGCTCGTCCTTGCTGCGCGAGTGGTAGTCGATGCGCAGGCGCCGGCGTGCGACGGTGGCGCGGGCGATCGTGCCTAGCGTTGCCGGGCGCACTTCGCGCCGGCCCTGCGGCAGCAGCTTCAGGCGTCCGAGCGCCTGCGCGTCAGGCAGCAGCGCCTTCATCTGCCGGATGCGGGCGCGCACCGGCGCCAGCGGCCGGCGCAGCAGGCCGGGGTCGATCTGGTCAAGCAACTGATCGAGCAGCGCCAGCGCGTGCAGTTCTTCATTGGAGAGCCAGAGCCCGGGCAGCTCGAAGCGCCCGCGCACGTCCTCACCGTAACGCCAGCCCAGGCCACGCACGTTGTCGACCGGCGCGCTCAGGTCGCGCAGGGTCTGGAGGACACGTTTGAGCGTGGCGGGTGCGCAGTCGAGTTCCTGCAGCAGCGTGGCCTGCGATACCGGCTGCGTGCGCTCCGACAGGATGCGGTGCAGCTCATAAACCTTGTTCCAGTGGCTCATGCACGGGCTCCTTGCCCTGCAGCGTCGTCACGCATCGGCGATGCGCACGGGTGCGGTTATGCGACTGCGTGCGTCCGGCAGCCATGACGGCCATCAATCGCCTTGCATCACCCCATGGCGGGCAGAGGCGCGGATGCGCCCATGTCCTGCCTGCTGGTGGTGCAATCGTTGCCGGCGCATCACGGTTGCAAGTCGCGGAATCCTTCATTGGATTGCATCTCCTGCAGCCGGCTGAATTTCAGCTTCAATGAGGCCGCGGCATTACACCGCGGAAAAC
>NZ_DAOLKE010000448.1:0-2492 GCF_035331805.1 Plasticicumulans sp.
GTGGCAGCGGTGGCAGCGGTGGCAGGGGCGCTCCGGCGCCGGTCAGTCCGGCCCAGCGTCCGCGGCTCGGCTTGAAGCGCGGGCCGCAGCGCGACGACGGCGAGTAAGGCAAGCGTGCGCAGGCGGCGCGCCCGGCGCCTGCGCACGGATCGGGTCTACAGCGGCACGCTTCGGCAAGTCCTGGATGTGCAGGCGCACATCCTGAGAGCGCCCTTGCAGGCCGGATGCGGACTGCCGACGATGCGCAGGCCGCGCGCGGAGCGGGACGGATCGGATCGGATCGGATCGAAGCTGCCCGGATCGACCGCCGGTGCCCGCGCCTGCGCTTCCCCCCGCCGTCCGTGCAGGTCCGTACCGATGCCGTTGCCCCGCATCCCCGCTGCCGCAGCCCGCTTCGTCGCCGGCCTGCTCGGCCTCTGGCTGATCCTGTCCGCCGGCCTCGCCGGGGCCGGCGTCATGACCCGTACGACGCTCGGACAGATCTATCCGCCGCCGTACAGCGTCGGGGAGCAGGCGCGCGAGCTGCCGGTCTGGCCGCTGTCCAGGATGAACGGGCCGTATCCGGAACTTGAAGGCTGGCTGTTCGAGTCGATCGACTTCGCGCCGATCCCGGGCTTCTCGGGCACGCCGGTCAACCTGCTGGTCGAGATCGCGCCGGACGGGCAGTTCCGCGACGTGCGCGTGATCTCGCAGCACGAGCCGGTATTCCTCGACGGCCTCGGGCCGGAGCCGCTCGCGGCCTTCGTGCGCCAGTACGTCGGCCTCGGGCTGAACCGCAACATCAAGGTCACCAGCAGCACCAACGGCGGCGTGCGGCTCGACAGCGCCAATGCCTACATCGACGGGGTCTCGAAGGCGACGGCCTCGGTGCGCATCGTCAACGACTCGATCGTCAACGCCGCGCTGGCCGTGGCGCGCGCGAAGCTCGGCATCGGCGGCGGCAGTCCGGCGCGCGCCGGCACCATCCGCAGTGAGGTGCTCGATGCCGGCCTCGACTGGGCCGGACTGAAGGACAAGGGGCTGGTGGCCTGCCGCCAGTACTCGAACCGCGAGGTCGAGCGGGCCTTCGCCGGCACGGTCGGCGAGGGTCAGGACCCGGAGGCGCTGGCCGCCCCGGAGGCGCTGTATCTGGAGTTCTGCGCGACGCTGCTGAACGTGCCGGGCGTGCATGCGGCGCTGCTGGGCGACGACGCCTGGGCGCGCATCGCGCGCACGCTGGAGCCGGGGGATCTGGTGCTGCTGGCGTTCTCGCGCGGGCGCTACGGCTTCGCCGGGCCGGACTTCGTGCGCAATGCCATCCCCGACCGGCTCGGGCTCGCGCAGGGCGGGCTGCCGCTCGGGCTGCGCGACATGGACCTCGACGAGCGCGTGCGCGTCGCCGGGCTGCCGGACTTCGATACCGTGAAGTTCTTCCGCGTGCTGGCGCAGGCCGGGCTCGATCCGGCGCGGCCGGTCGAACTGTCGGTGCGCACGACGCGCGCCCACGGCCTGCTGTATCCGGAGCGCGTCAGCCGCGACCTGGGCCTCGAACTGGCCCTGCCGGCACGCTACGTCGAGCGCGCACCGCAGGCCCCGCAGCCGCTGAGCGGCTGGCGCGCGGTCTGGGCCGAGCGTGCCGGCGAGCTGCTGATCCTGCTCGCCGGCTTCGTGCTGCTGACGCTGCTGCTGGCGCGACCGGCGTGGCTCACGCACGACGCCACGCGCCTGCGCCGGGTGCGCACGCTGTGGCTCGTCTTCACGCTCGGTTTCATCGGCTGGTACGCGCAGGGGCAGCTGTCGATCGTCAACCTGACGGCCGTGATCCAGGCGCTGCGCGCCGGGCGCGGGCTCGACTTCCTGCTCAACGACCCGATGACGGTGCTGGTCTGGGCGTACACGGCGCTGGCGCTGGTGGTCTGGGGGCGCGGCACCTTCTGCGGCTGGCTGTGTCCGTTCGGCGCGCTGCAGGAGCTGGCGGCGCTCGGTGCGCGCGCGCTCGGCCTGCAGCCGCGGCGCGTGCCGGAGGCGCTCGATGCCCGGCTGATGCCGGTCAAATATGCGGTGCTGGCGCTGATCCTCGCCGCGGCGTGGTTCGCGCCGGCGCTCTCCGACCGGCTGGTCGAGATCGAGCCGTTCAAGACCGCGATCACGCTCGGCTTCGTGCGCAGCCTGCCGTTCGTCGCGTGGGCGCTGGCGCTGATCGCGCTGAACCTGGTGTTCTACAAGGCCTTCTGCCGCTGGCTGTGTCCGCTCGGCGCGGCGCTGGCGCTGCTCGGGCGCGTGCGCGTGTTCGCGTGGCTGCCGCGGCGCGCCGAGTGCGGCAGCCCCTGTCAGCTGTGCCGGCGCAGCTGCGAGTACGGCGCGATCCGCCGCGACGGTGCGATCCGCTACGCCGACTGCTTCCAGTGTCTGGACTGCGTGGCGATCTACCGCGACCGCAGGCGCTGCGCCCCGCTGCTGCTCGCCGACAAGCGCGCCGCGCTCCTGTTCCAGCTCCCGCCGTTCATGAAGAA
>NZ_DAOLKE010000449.1:0-2473 GCF_035331805.1 Plasticicumulans sp.
GGCGCTGCGCGTGCAGCGCGCCGGGGGTCAGGCGCACGAGCTGCTGCGCGGCGAGGAAGTCGGCGAGCGCGCCGACCTGCTCCGGCGAGGGTGCGAGCGGCGTGTGCGCGGCGACCGCCCCGGCGATCGCCGCCGGCGAGCCGAGCCCCCAGTGGCGCAGGCACTCGACCTCCAGCCAGCCGAGGCGGAAGAAGCGCTGGCGCAGCGGGTCGTGCAGCGTCCAGCTCGGCGCGCCATCGGGCAGGCGCGGGCCGGCTTCGAGGCGCAGCTCCTCGCGCAGCGGCGGCAGTGCGGCGCCGGCGTTCACAGCCCGATCCAGCGGCGCAGCGCCGCCAGCGGCCGGCGCATCAGGTAGTAACCGAGCGTCACCGGCTCGCCGTAGACCCGTGCCGTGCCCTTGAGGCCGAGGCGCGGCAGCGGCGTGCCGGCGTCGAAGGCGGCGCGCGACGGGTAAGCGAGCGTGCCCTCGGGCGTCGGCTGCGGCTCGTAGGCGCTGCGCGTCAGCCGGGCGCCAAGCGGGGCCAGCGGGTCGGTGTTCAGGAACAGCTGCACCTCGACGCCGGGGCCGAGGATCAGCGCATCGTCGACCGGCACCTGCACGGCCAGCTCGGTGTCGGCCGCATCGGCGAGCGTCAGGATCTTCTCGCCGGTGGCGACCGGCCGCCCGAGCCAGTCATCGGGATCGGTGTAGACGGCGACGCCGGCCTGCGCGGCGCTGACGCGGCTGCGTTCGAGCTGCGCGGCGACGGCATCGCGCGAGGCGCGGCTCTCGTCGAGCTTCGCGGCGAGCAGCGCCACCTCGGCACGGCTCGCGGCATCGGCGAACGCCTTCTGCACCGCACGCTGATGCTCGGCGGCCGCGACCGCGACCGCGCGTTCGGCGACTTCAAGGCGTGCGCGCAGCGTGGTCGTGTCGAACTCGAACAGCGGCGCCCCGGCCTCGACCGCCTCGTTCGGCTGCACGAGGAAGCGCTCGATGACGCCGTCGATCGGGGCGGCGACCGGCAGCGGCCGGCGGGCGACCACCTCGGCCGGCGCCAGCACCGACAGGCGCACCGGCACGAAGCCGAGCGCGAGCAGCGCCAGCGCCGTCAGCGTGACGAGGCTGCGCGTGCGCAGCGACCGGCGCGGCGGCCGGGCCGACAGCGCCTGCAGGGCGTGGGCGTGGCACTCGGCGAGTTCGGCGAGCAGCGTCTGTGCTGCCGGCGGCCAGGCCTCGGGACGCGCGAGCCAGAGGCCGCCGAGCCGGTGCCCGCCATTCGGCGCGCGCAGCGGCAGCCACAGCGCCTGCAGCTGCGGATCGCTCGCCAGCGTGCCGGCCGGCAGCAGGCGCGGAGCATCGGCCGCGGCCAGATCCCGGTCGGCGAGCGCGGCTTCGAGCGCCTGCACCAGCGGCGCCTCGCGCTCGACGGCCGAAAGCCCCGACAGCGCGCGCACCTGCAAACGGCCGTCGCGCCCGGGCCGGCACCACGCCGCCCAGTGATAAGGCAGCAGCCGGTGGCTGTCGTTGACGGCCGTGAACGCCAGCGCCGCCTCGTCGGGCGCGCGCCGCGCCGCGAGTTCGAGTTCGCGCAGCGTCGCCAGCCGCTCGACCAGCGCGCCGAGGGCCGGATCGGTCACGGGCGGTGGCAGCGTCATGGCGGCGTGAACCGGGCCACGCCGCTCATGCCGGCCAGCAGGCCGGCCGGCCGGGCTTCGGTGAAGCGGGCGATCAGTTCGATGGTCTGGCTCGCGGCATCGACGCGGGCATTCAGGCGTTCGAGGCGCGCCGCGTGCGTGGCGCCGGTCTCGTCGATCGTGACCGTGAACGCCGCCCCCGGCTGCAGCCAGCGCAGCCAGGCCGAGGGGGCGTTGATGCGGATCTCGATCGCGCGGTCATCGAGCACGCGCAGCAGCGGCTGGCCGGCGGCGACCGCCTCGTACGCCCGCGCCTCGCGGCGTTCGACGCGCCCGGCGTACGGCGCCTCGATGCGGCAGTCGGCGAGCTGCGCCTGCACCAGTTCGAGCTGGGCAGCGGCCTTCTCGACCTCGCTCTCGGCGAGCGCCAGTTCGAGCTCGCTGCTGGAGCTGAGCCGGTACAGGCGCCGGCGCGCATCGAGCACGCGGCGCGCGGCACCAAGCTCGGCGCGGTGGCGCCGCTGCGTGGCTTCGAGCACGGCGCAGTCGAAGCGCACCAGCAGCTCGCCCTTGGCGAAGGCCTCGCCCTCGCGCCGCGTGATCTCCAGCACGCGCCCGGCCATCGGCGCAGCCAGCGCCGCCTCGTGCTCGGGCACCAGCAGCGCCCGCGCCTGCACGGCCTCGTCGGCCGCGGCGCTCATGCCCGCGAGCAGCAGCAGGCAGGCGAGCGTGCTTCGTTCAGGTGGCATGGTGCGCATCCGTGCGCGGCCTGGCATCGGCAGCACGGGCCGGCGTCGTGACGGGGCCGGGCGGCGTGCCCGCCGTCGTGGTGCCGGCGCCCGGCACGGCCGGGTCC
>NZ_DAOLKE010000450.1:0-2471 GCF_035331805.1 Plasticicumulans sp.
AATCGTAGAACTCCGGACGTTCTTCCTCGCTCGCAGCGACGATCGCTCGCGGCAGCACCCGTCCCGCCGTCTGCAGCCGCCGACGAAGCCATCGATGCCGGCGGAGGCGGGGACGACTGGACCGACTATGCGCAGTGGGCCGCGATGTCTGCAGACGTGCACGACGACGATGCCCCGGCCGATGCGCCGCCGCCGGCCGACGACCGGCGCGCGCGCATCCTCGGCATGGACTGGGACGAACTCGCCAGCACGGTCGCCGGCTGCAGCGCCTGCCCGCTGTGCCGCACGCGCACGCGCACGGTGTTCGGCACCGGCGATCGCAGGGCGCGGCTGATGCTGGTCGGCGAGGCCCCGGGGCGCGACGAGGACCTGCAGGGCGAGCCCTTCGTCGGCGAGGCCGGCAAGCTGCTGAACGAGATGCTGCGCGCGATCGGCCTGAGCCGCGCCGAGGTCTACATCGCCAACGTGCTGAAGTGCCGGCCGCCGCAGAACCGCGATCCGCTGCCGGCCGAGGCGCTCGCCTGCCGCGCGCATCTCGATCGCCAGATCGCGCTGGTCGGACCCGAGCTGATCGTCGCGCTCGGCCGCATCCCGGCGCACGAGTTGCTGGCCACGCAGACGCAGGTCGGCAGGCTGCGCGGGCGCTGGCACCGCTACGGGCCGGCCGCGATCCCGCTGCTCGTCACCTATCACCCTGCGTATCTGCTGCGCTCGCCGGCCGAGAAGGGCAAGAGTCTCGATGACCTCGAACGCGTGCTCGACGTGCTCGAAGGTCGCGCCGCACCGGACTGCGGCCCCGATGCGTCCTGAACCCTGCTGCCTGGAGTCGTTGATGAATGCCTGCGTGCGTCCCGAGCTGCCGGTGCGGCCGATGACGATTGCCGACGTGCCGGCCGTGATCGGCGTCGAGGAGATCGCCTACGCCTATCCGTGGACCGAAGGCATCTTCCGCGACTGCCTGCGCAGCGGTTATCACGGCTACGTGCAGGAGGACAGCCGCGGTGTGGTCGCCTACGCGATGATCACGGTCGCAGTCGGCGAGGCACACCTGCTGAATCTCGCGGTCGCACCGCGCCATCAGGGCGGCGGCCGCGGCCGGGCGCTGCTGCGCTACGTCTGCCGGCAGGCGGTCGCGCTCGGCGCCGACATCATGTTCCTCGAAGTGCGGCCGTCGAACGTGCAGGCCGTGGCGCTGTACCTCGACGAAGGCTTCTGCGAGGTCGGCACCCGCCGCGGTTATTACCCGGCCGCGATCGGGCGCGAGGATGCGCTGGTGATGGCGCGCACGCTGGTGTGAGCTTGCCTGGGGCTGGATAGCTCGTTGCCCGGAAACCGGAGTACGGCGCGCGGTTGATTTCGATGGGCATTGATGCGCAATGCATCGCGCTGCACCAAACCCGCCCTGCACCTGCTGCTCTCGGCGGAATCGTCAAGCGCGCAGCGCGTCGATGAAATCTTCAGCCGCGACATCGGCCTGACGCAGCACGCCGGCCAGCGTGCCAATCTTGAGTTCGGTATGCAGGGGCACCACGCAACCGCGGTTGCCGCGGCGCATGACCAGGTGGCTGCCGTTCTGGCGTACCGCTACGAACCCCAGTCGTTCCAGTGCCCGCGCGGCTTCGGTGCCGGAGATGCGCGGCAGCTTAGGCATGCGACGGTTCTGGAATCGTGAAGAACGTGACCAGCGGCTGAGCACCCGCGCCGCCAGGAAATTCTTCGAGAAACAGCGCCGTCGCTTCACGCAGGTTCACCAGCGCTTCCTCGACCGATTCGCCCTGCGTGGTGGTGCCGGTTTCCGGATTCAGCGCGATGTAGCCGCCTTCCTCGGCGGGGGTGAGTACTGCGGTCAGGTGCATGTTCGGACTCCGGGCGGGCGGGGGATTGCTTCGTACACCTCGACAACTTAACACCTGAACCACCCCGGGTTTCGTGGAGGTTGCTCCCCCTTTGAGAGGATGGAGCCATGAAAGCATCAATGAAGTTTTCGCCCGAGGTTCAGGAGCGCGCCGTGCGCATGGTCGCGGAGGCGCAGGGGCAGCACGACTCGCAGTGGGCAGCGATCGTGTCGATCGCGGCGAAGATCGGCTGCACGGCCGAGACGCTGCGCCGCTGGGTACGCCAGGCGCAGCCGCGACAGCGGGCAGCGCGAGGGGCAGACGACGACCGAGGCACAGCGCATCCGGGAGCTTGAGCGTGAAGTGCGCGAACTGCGTAAGGCCAACGAGATCCTGAAGCTGGCCAGCGCGTTTTTCGCTTGAGGCGAGCTCGACCGCCGCTGCAAGTCATGAGGGCGTTCGTCGATGAGCAGCGCGCGACGTATGGGGTCGAGCCGATCTGCAAGGCCCTGCAGATCGCCCCGTCGGGCTACCGGCGTCATGCCGCGCGGCGGCGCAACCCGGCGCCCGGAAGCCGACCCGGCCCGGCGCGATGCCTCGCTGGTGACGGACATCGAGCGCGTCTGGCACGCCAAC
>NZ_DAOLKE010000451.1:0-2462 GCF_035331805.1 Plasticicumulans sp.
CGCGCGCGGGCAGCCAGTCGCGGCGGATCGCTTCGAGCCGTTCGCGCAGTCGCACTGGCTTGCGCAGGTCGGCGATCGTGAGCGCGAAGCCGGCGTGGCCGTGGCGTTCGATGGTCTCGCCGAAGCCGACGCCGCAGGAGCCGTGCCGGCCGGCTCCGCGTGCGGCTTCGACGGCCTGGTTCAGCAGCATGTCGTATGGCGTCGTCACTGCGCAGCCGGCATCGACGTACAGCTGCGGCTGCACGCCGAGGCTTGCAAGCGCGGCGAGTTCGCGCAGGCACAGGATCGGGCTGGCGACGAAGTACTCCGACAGGTAGCCCGGCACGCCGGCGAAGCTGCCGCTGCCGACGTGACCGAACACGTGCCGTCGGCCGTCGGGTGCGACGACGGTGTGGCCGGCCTGCGCGCCGCCGTTGTGGCGCACAACCAGCGCCCGCGGCCCCAGCATCGCGGCCAGCCGGTCGGTGGCCGCGCCCTTGCCTTCATCGCCGTAGCCGGCGCCGATCACCGCATGCGCGTGCATCAGCGGGTGCTCCGGCCGAAGTAGCCGAGCAGGCCGCGCCGGCGCGACGCTGCCGGCAGCCGGCGCAAGGCCTTCGCGACTGTGCCGGCGGCGGCGTCCCAGCTCGCGACCACGGCATCCGGGTCGCGGCCCTCGTTGACTTCGATCGCCGAGACGATGACTTCGGCGAGCTGGCGGTAGTCGGCGAGGAACAGCACGCGCTGGCCGAGCAGCCGCGTCCAGCCCTGTTCGACCTCGTCCGGGAAGCTGCGGTAGTGGCTGCCCTGCTCGACGACGACGTGGAAGATCTCGTACATGCGCCCGGCGGCGCGCAGCAGTTCGGCGTTGTCGAGGTCGCGGCGCAGGTCATCGCCGAGGAAGGCGCGCACGTGCGCGGCAAGCAGCTTCGGCGGCGGCGGCTCGTCGCCGACCGTGAACAGATAGCCCTTCCTGCCGCGCTTCTCGAAGCAGTCGATCGACGTGCGCCGCGCGGCGAAGTACCACGGCAGGTTGTAGCTCTCGAAGCGGTTGCCGCCGCCGCCGCCTTCGAGCCACAGCCGCGAGAGCTGATCGGCGATGCGCAGGTCGGCCTCGAACTGCGTGACCTGCAGCGGCGCGCGGTCGCACCAGGCGTCGCCGAAACCCATGACCATCACGTGCGGATCGCTGACCGGCCGGCGGTCGAGCAGCGCCTGCACCATCGTGCCGAGGCCCTCGCGCACGAAGGCATCGGGAATGCTGCCCATCGAGCCGGTTTCGTCGAAGGCGACGATGATCGCGTTCGATTCGGGGTTCTGCGCCGAATCGCGCGACTCGCGCCGGCGGATGTTCAGCGGATCGAACTCGGGATCGAGGCTGCGGCGCGTGAACACTTCCTCGCGGCTGCGGCCGGCCTGGCCGGCGGCGTAATCGCTCCAGTCATCGGAATCCCAGCGGGCGTAACCCATGGCGGCGCTCCTCTCGTGGCGGTCGTTGGTGACGGCACCAAGACTGATCCACATAAATGCAAATTGCAAGTTTCCATTTGCAAGAAATAGGAATGACCTTTTAGGCTGCGCGCCGCCGCCCCCTGCCTGCAGCCGCCACGACGCGCCGGAAGCCCCGAGATGAGCGAACACCTCCGCCCGATCGCCACCGTCGACATCGTGCTGTTCACGCTGGCAGAACCCGCCGATGACGACGGCCTGCAGGTGCTGATCGCCGAGCGTGCGCAGGAGCCGTTCCGCGGCCGGCCGGCGCTGCCCGGCGGCTACGTGCACGTCGATGAGGATGCCGATACCGCCGGCACCGCGCGGCGCGTGCTCGCCGGCAAGCTCGGCGTGCAGGCGCCGTATCTCGAACAGCTCTACAGCTTCGGCAGCCGCACGCGCGATCCGCGCGGCTGGTCGATCAGCATCGCCTACTTCGCGATGCTGCCGGCCGGGCGGATCACGACGCTGCCGGCCGGCGCGCGCTGGCAGCCGGTCGCGACGCTGCCGGTGCTCGCCTTCGATCACACCGATATCGTGACGCGGGCACTGGCGCGGGTGCGTGACAAGGCGACGTATTCGTCGCTGCCGGCCTTCCTGCTCGATGAGAGCTTCACGCTGCCGCAGCTCTACGCGGTCTACTGCCGCGTGCTCGGCAGCCGCCCGGACCCGGCCTCGTTCCGGCGCAAGATCGAGGCGCAGGGCTTCATCGTGCCGGTGCCGGGGGCCTTCTCGCAGGACCGCTCCAGCCGCCCGGCGCAGCTCTACCGGCTGGCAGGCCCGGAGCTGCGGGCTTTCGACCGGACCATCTGATTGCCGCCGGCACGCCGTCGGCAATGCGGACAGCGTTCGGGTTTTGAGTTGCCGAAGCTGTGGCCTGTCGATGATCGACGGGCTCGTATCCGCAGGACGTACGTTCTGGCCATGAGGACTGGCAGTGGCCGTGTCGTGCAGACGCTTTGCCGCTGTCGTTCGGGTTTTGAGTTTCCGAC
>NZ_DAOLKE010000452.1:0-2457 GCF_035331805.1 Plasticicumulans sp.
ACCGTCAGCCGCGCGGCCTGCGCGCGCGCGCCTTCGAGTTCGGTGGCGACGCGCAGCAGCTCCTGACGCTCGATCGGATTGCGGTCATTCAGGCGCGCATCGAGCGTGTGCGTCGCGGTCACGGCTTCGAGCACCGCGAGCTGCTGCGTCAGCGTCGCGATGCGGTGTTCGAGATCGGGATTGTCGAGCACGAGCAGCCGCTCGCCGGCCGCGACCGTCGAGCCTTCGGCGACCGCCAGCTTCTGCACGCGCCCCGGCTGGCCGGCGAACACCTGCACCTCGCGCGCCGCCAGCAGCACGGCCGGCGCCGACACCGAGCCGTGCCACGGCAGCAGCAGCAGCGCCGCGAGGGCCGCGAGCAGCAGCATCGGCACGCGCCAGGCCCGCCAGTGGCGCAGTCTTGCGCGGCGTTCGTGCCAGGCGCGCAGCTCCGAGTACAGCGGCAGCGCGATGAACCAGCCGAGTTCGACCAGCATCAGCGCAATCCCCAGCGCCTTGAAGAAGTAGTGGTAGACCGCGAGCGCGATGCCGACGAACAGCCCGAAGCGGTACACCCAGGTCGCCCACGCATACGCCACCAGCAGCCGGCGGCGCGCCGCCGGCAGCCGCTCGGGCGGTGCTTCGCCGAGGCCGAACAGCGCCTCGCGCAGCCGCCAGCGCCCGAGCGCGAAGGAACGCGCCTGCAGGTTCGGCTCGTCGAGCGCATCGGCGAGCAGGTGATAGCCGTCGAAGCGCATCAGCGGATTCAGGTTCACGGCCAGCGTCAGCAGCCAGGCGGTGCCGGCGAGCACGTGCATGCCGTTGCGGAGCGCGCCGTCCGGCAGCAGCAGCCAGAGCCATGAGGCGATGGCCGCGAGCGCCAGCTCGACCAGCACGCCGGCGGCCCCGATCGCCAGACGCTTGCGGCGTTCGACCAGCTGCCAGGCGGCGCTGGCGTCGGTCCAGCACACCGGCCAGAACACGATGAAGGCCACGCCCATCGCCGGCACGCGGCAGCCGTAATGGTGCAGCGTGCAGGCGTGGCCGAACTCGTGCAGCACCTTGGAGACCGCGAGGCAGGCGCCGACCGCCAGCGCGCCGCGCAGATCGAAGTCGAACGGGAATTCGTGCGTGAAGCGCTCCCAGCGGCCGAGGATCGCCAGCAGCCCGCCGAGCGCCAGCACCGCGACCGTCAGCGCGCAGGCGCGCGTCCACACCCAGGCCAGCCACGGCTGCATCGCGCGCAGCAAGGCATCGGGCCGCAGCAGCGTCACGCGCAGGAACAGGTAGTGATGCAGCAGCCAGCTCGCCCAGCCGCGCTGCAGCCGTGCGCGCCGCTCGGCGTGCAGGCGGCTGGCGTCGGCATGGCCGATGGCGAGCAGCTGCTGATCGGCGAGGAAGCGCACGAACGCATCAAGATCAGCGGCGGCGGCCGTCAGCGTCGTCTCGGCCCGCACCGCGGCGAGCACGGCCTCGGGCGAACCGAGCGCCCAGCGGCGCAGGAACTCGATTTCCAGCCAGCCGAGGCGCACGTAGCGGTTGGTGGCCGGGTCGTGCAGCGTCCAGCCCGGCGCGCCGTCGCGCGCCGGTGGCCCCGGATACAGCTTCAGCTCCTCGCGCAGCGGCGGCAGGCTCGCGCTGCCCGTCGTGGCCGGGCTCACAAGGCTCACAGGTTCAGCCAGCGCGCCAGCACCGCCAGCGGCCGGCGCAGCAGCCAGGCGCCGAGCGTGGTGTCGGCACCGTAGACGCGGGCGGTGCCGCGCAGGCCGGGGCGCAGGTCGGCGGCATTGCCGGTGCGGCCGGCATCGAGGCTGGCCTTCAGCCGGTAGGCGGCGACGCCATCGGCGCCGGGCACGGCCGTGTAGCCGATCACGCGCAGCCGCGCGCCGAGCGGCCGGTCCGGGGCGACGTTCGGGAAGAACAGCAGCGCGTCGCCGGCTGCGAGCAGCAGCGGATCGCTGGCCGGCAGGTGGACTTCGAGTTCGATATCTTCGGGGCGCGCGACCACGAGGATCTTCTGCCCGACCGCGACCGGCCGGCCGAGCCAGTCGTTCGGGTCGTCGAAGATCGCGATGCCGTCCTGCGGCGCGCGCAGCTGCAGGCGTTCGAGCAGCGTCGCGTAGTAATCGCGCTCGGCAGCCTGCTGTTCGACGCGCCCGGCCAGCGTCGCCAGCGTCGCCTTGGCGCGCGCATCGCTGAAGGCCTGCTGCGAGGCGGTCTGGAATTCGGCGAGCGCGACCTCGCGCGCGCGCGTTGCGACTTCGAGCTTGCTGCGTACCTCGGTGGCATCGAGCCGCAGCAGCGGCTGACCGGCGCTGACGCGCTGGTTCGGTTCGATCTGGAAGGATTCGATGACGCCGTCGACCGGCGCGCGCACCAGCGCCGGCAGCCGCGGCACCAGCTCGGCCGGCGCCAGCACGCTCTGGCGGATCGGCCACGCCGCGAGCAGCGCCAGCACCAGCAGCGCCGATGCCCAGT
>NZ_DAOLKE010000453.1:0-2454 GCF_035331805.1 Plasticicumulans sp.
CCGGCTGCTCATCCCCGGACTGCCGGCGCCCGTGCGGAGGACACCCGATGGCCGATGAACTGAACCTCCTCGAAGCCCCGCTGTTCGGCCCGTCGGCCATGCTGGCGCGCTACAAGAACATGAGCTGCTCGGTCGACGGCGGCATGGCCACGGTTGCGGTCAACAAGTACCGCAACGCCAACAAGCCCTCGCCCGAGAAGGGCGGTTGCCAGCATGCGCACGCGGTCAGCATCCGGCTGCACGAAGTGGCGCGCGATGCCTACGAGCGTGCCGGCGGTCAGGTGCGCTACGTCGAGGCCTTCATGGGCAAGGGCTCGCCGGCCACGATCATCAGCGTGCTCGAAACCTTCGCCGCGTATTCGGATGCCTTCATCGCCAAATTCGCAGGCCGCAAGGGCACGCCGGAAGGCAAGTGCGCAGCGATCCTGGCCGACGGCAGCATCACCTGGGAGCAGACGCTGCAGCAGATCTGCGACGAGTACATCGGTCTCGACTGCAACGGCTTCGTCGGCAACTGGCTGCGGCTGCTGCAGCCGGACCTGAAGCTGACCCCGAACCACCGCGCCGACGAGGTGCGCACCAAGGCGCTGCACTACCGGACCCGGCTCGACCAGATCGAGTACTGGGATCTCATGTGCTACACGCACAACGAACACATCGCCGCGGTCGATGACCGCAGCCCCGCCCCCGGCAGGTTCATGGTCTGCCAGTCGGCCGGCGGCGGGCCGCGCAGGAACGAATTCGCCTTCCTGCAGACCGGCACCCGGACCTTCCAGCTCGCCGCGCCGACCCCGCAGGACATCGGCTACCAGTTCTACGTGATCTCGCTCTGGTAGCGGCTGGCCGGTACGCGCCCCGGAATCACGCGAGCGCGCAGGGGCTGACCCGCAGGGTTTCGCAACGCTCTTTCAGGCCGCTGGCCCGGCCTTGCCGGCGAAGCTTCGCCTTGCGGCTGACACTCCGGGTCCGACCCGGCAAGATGCCGGCTCCCTTGCGCACGGAGCGCCGTCCATGCACCCGGTCGTCATCATCTGCGTCGCGGCCCTCGGCCTGCTGCTGTTCGGGCTGGGGCTGGCGATTTCCATGCAGCGCTTCCGCACGCGGACCCTCGATGGCCATAGCGCCGAGCCGACCGACCGGCTGCACCGGCTGGTGGCGGCGCACGCCAACACCGCCGAGTTCGCGCCGTACCTCGCCGTGCTGTTCCTGTACCTCGGCAGCCAGGCGCCCGGCACTGCGACCGTCGCGCTGATCGTCGCGGCGACGCTCTGCCGCTTCCTGCTCGTGCTCGGCCTGCTCGTCGTCGGGCGGCTGGACCGGCCGAATCCGTTGCGCTTCACCGGCGCGCTCGGCACCTATCTGCTCGGTGCGGCGCTCTGCCTCGTCGCGCTCGCCGGCATTTGAACGACCGTCCTTGCGCCACCCGGGGTGTCTTTCATGAGCCAGCGCCTTCCCGTCACCGTGCTGACCGGCTTTCTCGGCGCCGGCAAGACCACGCTGCTCGCACGCCTGCTGACGCAGCCGGCTGCCGGGCGCTGCGCGGTGATCATCAACGAGTTCGGCGCCGTGTCGCTCGATCACGAGCTGATCGGCACGGTGGCCGGGGACGACATCGTCGAGCTGCCGGGCGGGTGTCTCTGCTGCGCGCGGCGCGAAGCCCTCGGCGTGGCGCTCGCCGATCTGCTGCTGCGCGTGCGCCGCGGCGAACTGCAGCCGTTCGGGCGCGTGATCATCGAGACCTCGGGCCTCGCCGATCCGGCGCCGATCCTGCGCGGCCTGCTCGGCGATCCGGCGCTGATGGAAGCCTTCGTGCTCGATGGCGTCGTGACGCTGGTCGATGCCGTGCACGGTGCGCAGACGCTCGCGAGCCAGCCCGAGACGCGCGCGCAGGTCGCACTCGCCGATCGCCTGCTGCTGAGCAAGACCGATGTCGCCGAAGCGGCCGCGGTCGAGGCGCTCGGTGCGCAACTGGCCGCCCTGAATCCGCTGGCGGAGCTTGAGACGGTCACGCACGGGGCGATCGAGGCAGCGCGGTTGTTCGGCGTGCGCGTGCGCGACGAGGCCGCGACGGCGGCCGAGGTCGAGCGCTGGCTGTCGGCGCGCGGGCTCGTGAACCTGCGCCCCGCGCACGCTGGCGCGCCGGACCCGAACCGCCACGGCCCGGATCTGCGCGCCGAGGTGCTGCTGATCGACGAGCCGGTACCGGCCGAGCGCCTGCGCAGCTTCGTCGGCGCGCTGACCGTGCTCGGCGGCGACGCGATCCTGCGCGTCAAGGGCATCGTGCATCTGGCCGGCCGGCCGCTGCCCTTCGTCGTGCACGGCGTGCAGGGCACGTACGAAACCCTGCAGCCGCTCGCGGACTGGCCCTCGGACGACCGCCGCACGCGCCTCGTCGTCATCGCCCGCGGCGTGCCGGCGGGCTGGGCGGGGAAGCTCTGGGAATCGCTGGGCTGA
>NZ_DAOLKE010000454.1:0-2446 GCF_035331805.1 Plasticicumulans sp.
GTCCGGACAAGTTCGGGAACCGATGGTGCAGTCGTCAGCGCGGCAGATGCAGACAGGCGCTGTCTGTCCGGCGGCTACAGCTGCGGCATCGTCGCCGGAGCCGCGGGCTCAGCTGCCCGGCACCACCAGCGTCGTGCCGGCCGGCACGCGCAGCTGGTTCGACGGCAGGCGGTTCATCGCCAGCAGGCGCGTGACCGGCAGCCGGTACTGGCGGGCGATGTCCTGCAGCGATTCGCCGCGCTGCACGACGTGGTTGCGCGCTGCGGCACTGGCGCTGCTCTGCGCGACCGCCGGCCGGGCGCTGGCCGGGCGGGCGGCAGGGGCCGGCGTGTTGCGGCTCGCGGGCTTGGCGCCGGCATCGGGCTTGACCTTGGCCTTGCCGGCCCGGGATTCCTGGCCGGAGCTGGTCAGCGTCAGTTTCGGCAGCGTGTCCTTGCGGGCTTCGGGTTTGCTGACAGCGCGGGCGACCGCCGGCCGGGCAGCCGGAGCGGCATCGCCATCGTCCTCCCGATCGGCGCCGGCACGGCTGCGCGGGGCATTGTCGGTATCGGCAACCATGACGCTGTGCGGCAGGCGGTTGCGGTAATAGCCGCGGATGCCGTCCATGATCGCCTGCGCGAGCTGGCGCTGGCCTTCGTCGCTCGCGAGCCGCGATTCCTCGGCCGGATTCGACAGGTATGCGGTCTCGATCAGGATCGACGGAATGTCCGGGGATTTCAGCACCGCGAAGGCGGCGCGCTCGACGCTGTTCGAGTGCAGCGGACCGATGTGATCGAGCTGGTTGAGCACGCGCTTGCCGAGGTCGAGGCTCGATTCCATCGACGCGCCCTGCGACATGTCGAGCAGCACCGAGGCGATCTCGCGATCGTGCGCGGCCGCCAGCCGCAGGCCGCCGGCCATGTCGGAGGCGTTCTCGCGATCGGCGAGCCAGCGCGCCGCCTCGCTCGATGCGCCGCGCGTCGACAGCACGTACACCGACGAGCCGCTGGCGAGCGAGCCGTTCGGGGCCGAGTCGGCGTGGATCGAGATGAAGAGATCAGCCTTCTGCTTGCGTGCGACGCTCATGCGCGAGCGCAGGGGCAGGAAGGTGTCGCCGCGGCGGGTCATCACCGCGCGCATGCCCGGTTCGCGGTCGATCAGCGTCGCCAGCCGCCGGCCGATCGCGAGCACGACGTCCTTCTCGCGCACGTCGCGCAGGCCGATCGCGCCGGTGTCCTTGCCGCCGTGGCCGGGGTCGATGGCGATGACGATGTCGCGGCGCACGGCGCGTGCCAGCCGCTGCGGTGCCCGCTCGGCCGGCCGGCCGGCGGTGCGCGGCGAGCTTTCGAAGTCGATGTCGGGCAGCCGCTCGCCGCGTGCCTGCGCCTTGCCGGCCGGCATCTCGATCACCAGCCGGTCCGGCTTGCCGTCGGCCGCCGGGATCAGCCAGGTCGACGGTCGCGCCGGCTGGTCGAGCCGCACGATCAGCCGGATGCCGCCGTCCTGGCGCTTGCCGCCGCGGATGCTGCGGATGGCCTTCGACTTGCCGAAGTAGCTGCGATCCTTCAGCGCATCGGAAGGCTCGGCGTCGGGCAGGTCGATGACGACCTGCGGCGGCTGATCGACGAAATACGTCGTGTAGCGCGCCGGTTCCGACAGATCGAGGATCAGCTGCACGCGATCGCGCGCTTCGGCGACGCGCGCATCCCGCACCTGCGGCGCTGCAAGGGCGGCACCGGCGATGAGAGACAGGCAGAGGACGGCCAGACGACGGATGGACGAGCGCATCGGCGTGGGCGTGTACGGGCGGCAGAAAAGATACGCAGGAGTATGACACGCACGACACGTATCTGCAGGGCAAGCTGTGGCTTTTCTGCATTCGGTTGTTGCGACAGTGATAGTCGTTGCGTTTCGTGCCCGTCACGCAGGAATACACGCGCTTCAGAGCTTCATTCTTCGTGCAGGAAGGTCCGGGACGACGGGGAAACCCGACATGCACGCGCGATGCGTGCGACCGGCATCAGACCTGCGCGGCGGGCAGCTCCAGCGCCGTCAGCAGCGCCTGTCCGGTCGCGCTCGCAGCCGTGAGCGTCGCGTGCCGCTGCGTGCCGGCGTGATCGAGCTGCACGACGAGATCGGCCGCCGGCACGAAGCCGCCGCCGCGCTGCGGCCACTCGATCAGCAGCAGCGCATCGGCATCGAGGAAGTCGCGGATGCCGATGTATTCGAGTTCCTCGGGATCGGCGAGCCGGTACAGATCGAAGTGATACGCCGGTCCGCGGGCCAGCGTGTACGGCTCGACCAGCGCGTAGGTGGGGCTGCGCACCGCGCCGTGATGGCCGAGCGCGTGCAGGAGGCTGCGCACCAGCGTCGTCTTGCCGGCCCCGAGTTCGCCGTACAGATGGACGATCAGACCGCCGTGCGCCGGCAGCGCCGCGGCCAGCGCCGCGCCGAGGCGGGCGGTTGC
>NZ_DAOLKE010000455.1:0-2441 GCF_035331805.1 Plasticicumulans sp.
GGCGTGCTCGGCCGGCGCCACCACCGGCCGAGCACGCCCGGCTTCAGTGCCTGCACGCGCCGACGCACGGCGAGCACCAGCGCATGCGTCGCCTGCCACAGCCACTGGCGTGCGAGCCAGGCATGCACGAGATCATGAAAGGCGAGCAGCTTCGCGCGGGCCCACGCGAACCAGCCGAGGCTCATCAGCTGCGGCTCGCACAGCACGTACAGCCGCGCGGCGATCGCCGTGCCGGTCAGCTTCGCGAGCAGGATCACGAACACGCCGGGCACGAGCGCACCGCGCGCGATCAGCGCCAGCGCCGCGAGCTTGAACGGCAGCAGCACCGCCGCCGGCACGATGAAGGCCACGGCCGCGCCCCACGGCGACAGCCGCGCGATGCGCGCCTCCAGCGCCCGCAGCCACGGCAGGCGCCCGAGCGCGGCCATCGCTCGCGCGAGCGGCCGCCAGCCCCATTCCTCGAACAGCAGCACGAGGGCGGCGAGCAGCACCAGCGGGGACAGCAGCAGACGGCGCAGCCAGCGGGATGACGAGGGCATCGGCGGGAATCTCGGCGTTCGGGTGAACTGCGGACATCGGGGCGGCATGCGCATCGACCAGCGCGCCGCCCGTTCCTTCAGTCCTTCTTCAGCCAGCGCTCCGGCAGGCTGGCGAGGTAGCGCCCGGCGTTGCCGAGCTGGCGACGCAGCAGCTTCCAGTCCTCGGCACGCCGGCCGCTGGCGAGGCAGCGCAGGCTGCGGGCACGGTCGGCGTCGGTCTGGCGGGCGAGGATCGCGCTCCAGAGCGTGTCGGCAACGTTGTAGAGGCGCCCCGGTGCCAGACACACCGGCACGACATCGGCCGGCGGCACGGCGAGGTCATGCGCGACCGCGGCGAGCGCCGTCAGGAGGTTGCGCGTCTTGGCCGCGTGCGCATCCTCGCCGTCGGGGTGAGCGAGGTCATACGGCGGCGCCCATTCGGCGAAGGGCCGCAGCCGGTCGATGTGCGTCAGCGGCACCAGCACCGGCGGCGGCCGCCGCTCCGGACGCAGCGAGAAGGCGTGACGCAGCGCATCGAGGCGCTCGCGATCGACGGCGCGATCGGCCCGGTGCGCGGCGACCGTCCACAGCACCAGATCGGCGCTGGCGATGGCCTCGTTCAGGCCCTCATCGTCGACATCGAGGCCGTCGAGCCCCGGCGTGTCGAATACCAGCGCCGCGGTCAGCCCGGCGCGCGTCAGCCGGTACGGCGTCACGGCGCCGGTCGCCGGCAGCGCATCGACCAGCGCATGCGCGCCATCGGCCGCCGCCTCGCCGAGATCGAACAGCGCGTTGACCAGACTCGACTTGCCGGCGTTGGTCTGGCCGAGCACGAGGATGCGCAGCGGCTCGACCGGCGCCTGCGCGCGCTGCTCGGTCACGACGAGATCCGGTGCGCTCGGCAGATCGGGCGATTCGTCGAGCCGCAGCCGGCCGCTGTACAGCTCGATCGCGTAGCGGCCGGTTTCGAGCACGTACTCGCGCAGCAGCCAGCCCTGCAGCTCCTGCTGCGCGTTGCCGAAGGCGCGGTCGCGCAGCGCCGTCCACACCTCGCCGAGCACGGCGTTGGCCGGATTCACGACCAGACGCCCGGCCCGGTACAGGTTCCACGCCCGGCCGGCCAGCGTGCGCCAGCGGTTCAGCGCCAGCACGCGGCCGATGGTGAGCTGATGGCTGAACGGCACATGCGCGACCACCGTGTGCCCGAGCTTGCGGCTCGCGCGCTCGATGATCAGCAGCAGATGCGGCACGGTCAGCTCCCACAGCGGCCGTTCGGCCTGCGGGTGATAGTGGCGGGCGACGGTATCGAGCGTGCGCCGGCCGAGTTCCAGCCAGCGGTTGGCGTCATCGAGCGGCCATTCGGCCGGGTCGATGCCGGCGGCGAGCGCCTCGACCTGCTGCCACGCGGCATCGGCCGACGGCGGCCAGTCGGGGTCCGGACCGTCCGCGGCGTGGCCGATCAGCCGGCGGCTGCGCGCCGTCAGCCAGCGGTCGAGCCCCCATGCGAGCAGCCCGGTGCCGGCCGTGGCGGCGAGCCAGAACACCAGCACCTGCTGCTGCCAGAGCCACAGCACGCCGAGCGGCAGCAGCGACAGCGCCGGCAGCGCCCACAGCGCCATCGCCAGCAGCCGGCCGCGATCGAGCCGGCGCCACAGTGAGCCCCGGCTGCGGCTCATCGCGGCGTGCCCGCGTCGTGGTCGCCGGAGGCCGGCGGCAGTGCGCGCTGTTCGAGGAAGCGCGCGCCGCGCGCCAGCGCCTCGGCGTAGTGGCGGCGCAGCAGCTCCGGATCGCCGGGCCGGCCCTGGCGATGTTCGCCGAACCAGTAGGCCGCCGCCTCGCCGAGCGCCCAGGTGCTGGCCCCGGCCGTCGCCGCGCCCCAGGCGGCACCGACCGTCTGTCCCCAGCCCGGAATCAGCTTGGCGA
>NZ_DAOLKE010000456.1:0-2440 GCF_035331805.1 Plasticicumulans sp.
GCGCATGCCGGCGCAGCCCGCCGGCCGCATCGGCACGGCCGGCGCCGGCGAGGCGGGCGATCAGCGCGCTCTCGGCCATCAGCAGGCCGGTGACGGCCAGGTACAGCGGATGCCAGAGCGCGAGCCCGGTGCCGACCGCGGCGAGTTCGAGCGCGCCGACGCGCGCGACCATCAGCGTGTCGGTGTAGCCCATCAGCATCTGCGCGAGCTGCGCGAGCATCAGCGGCACGGCGAGTGCGAGCAGCGCGCGCGCTTCGGCGATGGCAGGCGCGGTGCGGAATGTCATCATGCGCAGCCCGGCGGCGGCCGCGTATCCGCCGCCTGATCCCCCCATCATCGCGGAGCATCTGAAACATGCCGTCCGCAGGAGCCGCGCATCATGAACCAAGCCGAAGCCACCAGCACCGGCACCGGACTCGACCACCCGGCCGCCATCGCCGCGCTGACCGCCTACGCCACGATGGAGCGCAGCAAGAGCGCGCATTTCGAGATGCTGCGGGCGCTGGAGGAGAAGTATCAGAAGTACGGCCGGCCCTCGGCCGACGAGGAAGCCGAACTCGCCGGACGGCTCGCCGGGCACGACCGCGCCGTGCGCGACTTCCGTGAGGCGGTCGCGGCGCTGCGCGCAGCCGACGAGACGGCGTTTGCCGCGGTGATGGCCGAGCTGCACAGCGAGGCCTCGCGCGCGACCGGCACCCCGACCGAGCAGTGAAGCCGACCCGACCTGCTTGCGCCGGCAAGTCCCCGCGGCCAGCATGGTCATCCCCGCCCCGGCCGGCGCGCCTCCGGCCGGCATCCGTTCCCGAACCGGAGCCGAATGCCTCATGCAGATCATCGCCACGTCCGAAGCCCCTGCCGCGATCGGCCCGTATTCGCAGGGCATCGTCGTCAACGGCCTGCTGTACACCTCCGGCCAGATTCCGCTGAACGCCGCCGGCGAGTTCGTCGAAGGCGAGATCGACGTGCAGACCGAGCAGGTCATCGACAACCTCGCCGCGATCCTCGCCGCCGCCGGCGCGACGCTCGCCGACGTGGTCAAGACCACGGTGTTCGTGACCGACCTGAACGACTTCGCACGCCTCAACGAAATCTACGGCCAGCGCTTCGGCGAGCATCGCCCGGCACGCTCGACCGTGCAGGTCGCCCGCCTGCCGCGCGGCGCGAAGGTCGAGATCGAGGCGGTCGTGAAGCTGCCGGGCTGAGGCAGCGGCCGGCGGGTCCATGCCGGCATCGCCTCCACTCCCGGAACCAAGGCCCGCAACGCCGGGAGCCGTTGCACCGGCAGCGGGTCATTCCGCGCACCCTGCTGCTTGCCGGACACGCCGCCTCAGGCACCGGCGACCCGAAGCCGGTCGCCGGCCGGACAGCAATCCTTTCCGATCCTTAATGCCCGGCGCGTTGTCATCGCGACATCCACTGCTAGGTTCCGTCGCAACCCGTCTCAAGCCTGACGGCCCTGACGGCCCTGACGGCTGAGTCCGCTTCGGCGCCCCTCAGCCCGGCGTGACCTTGCCATCGGAGGCTGCAGTGGATCGGCTCGCGCTCGATTGCCGGATGCTCCCCGCCGATACCGGCCCCGATATCCATCCGTTCCTGCCCCGGACGCGGGGGCGCTGACATGGCGAGCCACCGCGGCGTCGAGGCGGCGATGCTGGCGCTCGAAGCGGCGCTGCGCCGCGAGCAGCCGGCGGAGCTTGCCGCGTTCGCGCCGGTGCGCCTGCTCGGCAGCGCCGATCTGGCGCGCCAGGACCTCGGCGGCCTGCTCGGGCTGTACGTCTACCGCGTCGAAATCGACCCGGCCACGCGCAACCGCTATCACGTGCCGCCGCCCGGCTCGAACGCCGCGGTGCAGCCGCTGCTGCCGCTGGTGCTGCACTTCCTGCTGTTTCCGTGGGTCGCCAACGCCTCCGAGGAACTGCGCCTGCTCGGCTGGGCGATGCAGGCGCTGGCGCGCATCGCCGAACTCGATGCCGCGCGCATCGGCGCCTTCGATCCGGACTGGCTCGACAACGAGCGCGCGAGCGTGCAGCCCGAGGACTTGTCGATCGAGGATCTGCTGCGCATCTGGGACGGCCTGCCGCTGCGCTACCGCCCGAGTGCGGCCTACGCGGTGCGCACGGTGTTCGTGCGCGAGCCGCCGCAAGCCGGCGCCGGGCGCGTGCGCACGCGGGTGTTCGGGCTCGATACCGAAACCGGTGCCGGAGCCGGCCCGTGAGCGCCGAGTGGCTGGTGATGCACGGCCACGCGCTGCTCTGCGCGGTCGATGCGAGTTCGGCACCGGACACGCCGGCCGACATGCGCGCGATCGACGCCGATCTCGACTTCCGCTTCAGCTCGCTGCTGCCGGCCGGCACGCGCGCCGCCACACGCGGCGCCCGCGCCCGCTTCGACTTCGGCCTGCCGCCCGAGCGCATCGCCGGTGCGGCCCGCCCGGCGCCGG
>NZ_DAOLKE010000457.1:0-2429 GCF_035331805.1 Plasticicumulans sp.
GCGATCAGCTTGCCTTCGTTGGCGACGTACAGCGGGTCGAGGCCGAGGAACTCGCAGGCGGCGCGCACCGGCTCATGCACCGGGATCGCGGTCTCGGCGAGCTGCATGCCGACGCCGGAAGCGCGCGCGATCTCGTTCAGCGTTGCGCCGAGGCCGCCGCGGGTCGGATCGCGCAGCACGCGCAGCGCCGGCGGCGGCAGCACCGCGCAGAGCGCGCCGACCAGTTCGTGCAGCGCGGCGCTGTCCGATTCGATCGGCACGTCGAAATCCAGGCCTTCGCGGCAGGCCATGATCGCGATGCCGTGATCGCCGATCGCGCCGCTCACCAGCACCACGTCGCCGGGCCGCGCGCGCGTGCCGCCGGTCTCGAAGCCCGCGCGCGCGACGCCGACGCCGGTCGTGGTGATGAACACGCCATCGCCCTTGCCGGCCTCGACGACCTTGGTGTCGCCGGTGACGATGGCCACGCCGGCGGCGCGCGCCGCCTGCGCCATCGAATCGACGATGCGGGCAAGCTCCGCAAGCGCAAAGCCTTCCTCCAGGATGAAGCTCGCCGCCAGCCAGCGCGGCTCGGCCGCCGCCATCGCCACGTCGTTGACCGTGCCGTGCACGGCGAGGCTGCCGATGTCGCCGCCGGGGAAGAACAGCGGCGAGACGACGTGGCTGTCGGTGGCGATCACCAGCCGGCCGGAAAGCCCGGCATCGAGCACGGCCTGATCGTTCAGCGCCGACAGCGCGGGGTTTGCGAACGCGGCGACGAACAGCTCCTCGACGAGCTGCGCCATCGCGCGGCCGCCACCGCCGTGCTGCATCTCGATGCAGCCGTGGCGCAGGTCCAGTTTGCGGGGAAAGTCTCTCGGGGGGCTCAACGGGGCAGACCTGTCGGGATCGGGGGGAAATCGGGGCAGGGAAGCGCTTCGTGCGGCCCGGGGCTCAGGGCACGAACGCGAACAGCTCGGGCTGGTTCTGGCGGTAGACGCGCAGCCACATCAGCGTCGCCGGCACCTGCGAGCGCACGCCGTGCCAGAGCCCGTCGCAGACTTCGGCCTCGCTGCCGTTCAGCGCGATCGCCAGCGCCGCCCAGCCGTCCCAGTCGATCTCGGGCACGCGCGTGCGCAGCGCAGGCGGCAGGCTCGCGGCGGTCTGCGCCATGCTGATCAGCAGCCGGCGAATCTCGGTGCGCGTGATGCGCGAGTTCAGCAGCTCGTCCTCGCCGAGGCCTTCGGCCAGCGTCAGCACGTCGGTGCCGGCTTCTTCGAGCACGCCGAGCAGGGCGGAAGCGGTCAGGTTCATGCGGGCGACTCCAGAAACAAACGGGCGTGCGGGTGGATGGGCGGATGCGGATGCGGGTGCGGATTTCAGGCCGGGCGCGCGCTCCGGAAGCGCCCGTAGCTCCAGTGCGCGGCGCAGGCGCCTTCGCTGGAGACCATGCACGAGCCCATCGGCGTTTCCGGCGTGCAGGCGCTGCCGAACAGCCGGCAGTCCTGCGGGCGCTTGACGCCGCGCAGGATCGCCGCGCATTCGCAGGCCTTGTGATCGGGCACGGTGCGCGGTTCGGGCGCGAAGCGGCGTTCGGCGTCGAAGTCCGCCCAGGCGGACTTGATGCGCAGCGCGCTGTACGGCACGCGGCCGAGCCCGCGCCAGTCGAAGTGCTTGCGCAGCTCGAACACCTCGGCGACCAGCTTCTGCGCCTTGCGGTTGCCGTCGCGGCTGACCGCGCGCGCGAATTCGTTCTCGACGCAGCTCTGTCCGGCGTTGACCTGGCGCACGAGCATGCGCACGGCCTGCAGCACGTCGAGCGGCTCGAAGCCGGCGATGACGACCGGCTTCGCGTATTCGGCGGCGAAGTATTCGTACGGGCGGCTGCCGATCACGGTCGAGACGTGCGCCGGGCCGACGAAGCCGTCGAGCTTGACGCTGCCGAGATCGCGCACCTCGGGCGATTCGAGGATGCTGGCGATCGCCGAGGGCGTCAGCACGTGGTTGCAGAACACGCTGAAGTTTCCGAGCCCTTCGGCCGCGGCCTGGCGGATCGCGACCGCGGTCGGCGGCGTCGTGGTCTCGAAGCCGATCGCGAAGAAGATCACCTGGCGGTCGGGATGCCTGCGTGCGAGCGCCAGCGCGTCGTCGATCGAATAGACCATGCGCACGTCGGCACCGCGCGCGCGCGCCTTCAGCAGGCTGTCGCCGCCCGAGCCGGGCACGCGCAGCATGTCGCCGTAGCTCGCGAGCATCACGCCCGGGCGTTCGGCGAGCGCGATCGCCATCTCCAGCCGGCCGGTCGGCAGCACGCATACCGGGCAGCCGGGGCCGTGGATCAGCCGGACGTTGGCCGGCAGCAGATCCTCGACGCCGTAGCGGGCGATCGCGTGCGTGTGGCCGCCGCAGAACTCCATGAAGCGGTACTCGCGCGCCGGATCGACCTCGCG
>NZ_DAOLKE010000458.1:0-2420 GCF_035331805.1 Plasticicumulans sp.
GCGACAACGGCTGCAATCCTAATCCATCAAGTCAAAAATTCCATCTGTTTTTTTTACTGATATATTTTACATATGAACAGACGCCCCCCGCCCCCCGCTGTTACCGAACTCGATCCCGACGGGCTGCGCCTGTCGCTGCGCGAGCGGCTCGAATTCATCGAGCTGCGCCTGTACTGGGAAGGCCGCATCAACCGCGGCGACATCGCGGCGCGCTTCGGCGTGACGCTGCAGGTGGCGACGGCCGATCTGAACCGCTATCAGGCGCTGGCGCCCGCGGCGATCGAGTACGACCGCAACGCCAAGGCGTACTACGCCGCGGCCGGCTTCGAGCCGCGGCTGATCCGCCCCGATGCGCAGGCCTGGCTGATGCAGCTGCAGGCCCTCGGCAGCGGTCTGATCGCGCCGGCCCAGGGCTGGCTCGGCTGGCAGCCGGAGTGGGCCACGCATGCGCAGCCGCAGCGTCTGGTGGCGGCGGCCACGCTGCGTCAGGTGCTGGTCGCGATCCGCGAGCGGCGGGCCCTGCACGTGTGCTACCAGTCGATGTCCCGCCCCGAACCGCACTGGCGCTGGCTGAGCCCGCACGCGCTCGCGCATGACGGCTGGCGCTGGCATGCGCGGGCGTACTGCCATGAGCACGGCGATTACCGGGATTTCGTGCTCGCGCGCTTTCTCGACCTCGAGGCGCCGGCGGGCGATGCGCAGGGCAGTGCGCCGGAAGACCTCGACTGGCAGACCCGGGTGAGGCTGCGCATCGCTGCCAATCCGGCCCTGAGCGAGGCGCAGCGCCGGATCATCGAGCTGGACTACGGCATGACGAATGGATCGGCGGAAATCATCTGCCGGCGCTCGATGCTCTATTACACGCGCCGGCAGCTCGGTCTCGTGGAGGGCGAGGCCGCAGTCGCTGCGGATCGGCAGCTGATCCTGCTGGAGGCCCCGGAGGAAGCGCCGGGCACTTCCTGAATCGTATCTGCCACAGGGCGCGAAGGGCTGATAACACTGATCATACCGATCACACGTGAATGCATGGCTTTTCTCCCCCGCTCCCCAACTCCTCTCCCACAAGGGGCGAGGGGCTGAAAGACAAGGCGTTCCGGTGTGACCGGCATCACGGTCCGCAGGAATCGCAGCGGGCAGGAAACTGGCAGCGGTGTGCAGTGGCACTCATGAAAAACGCCGGATTCGCATGCGAATCCGGCGTCCGAGGTCATTTCCGTGCCGGTACGTGCCGGCAGGATGTGGCCGGCAAAAGAATCAGGGTTTCGCGACCAGCGTCTGCACCATCGTCCAGATCGCCTCCATCTGCACGCCGGATTTCAGTGCGTAATTCGAGCCGGTGTAACCCCACCAGTCCCAGCAGCCCTGCGGATTGAACGGGATCGTGTAGGAGACATTGACCTGCGGATACAGCACGACGATGTCATTGCTGTCCGCCCAGTTGTTGTAACCGGTCCTGCTGTAGACATCGTCGCCGACCGCGGCAGCCGACTGCAGGCAGCCGTGAATGGCGACATGCACCTTGCAGGCCGCGCCGTCGGCGCAGGATTTCGGCACGTACAGGTAGCCGGTCGGCGCCATGCTGCTGATCGCCGGCGCAAACGGCCGCTGGTCGAATTCGACGATCTTGCCGCTCAGCGTCGTCACCGGCGCCTTCAGCGTGCCGTAGATGTGCTGCAGGATCGCGCCGGCCTGGTCGTAACCGGTGCCGTCCTTGATGCAGTGGCTGATGTACGGGCCGGCGTTGGCGCTGCAGTCGTTGCCGAAGGACGGCGTGATGAAGGCGTGGCCGGCCGGCACGGTCTTCACGTACAGCAGGTTCTCGGCCGGCACGCCGGCATAGGCGAAGAACGAGGCCGTGGCATCGACGGCGACCTGCTTGACGACGCTGTCGTCGGTGCCGCTGAAGATGTAGACCTTGTCGTTCTTCAGGTTGTCGAGGCTGTCGATCTGGCCGAGCGCGGCAAAGCCCTGTGCGGCCGATACCATCAGCGCCGGATTCGGCGCGACGAACGGTACCTGTCCCATGCAGATCGAGGTATTCGCAATCAGCCCGGCCGCGCAGTAATACGGACCGCCGGCGACGATGCCGGCGCCGGTGATCGTGGCCGAATACGCGACCTGCAGCTGCGCAGCCATGAACGCACCGGACGACAGGCCGGACACCGAGGTCTGATTGATGTCGCCCTTGAAGGACGGCAGTTTCTCGGCGGCGTAAGCAGAACTTGCGATCAGGCCGGCAAGCAGGGCCAGAACGGACGTGCGACGGGACAGGCGCATGAAAGCTCCTTGCAGGACGTGCGGGAGGTGGAAACAGGCGTGCGAAGTCGCGGCAGCGGGCGCGCGGCTGTTTCGCCGCGTCACCGGTAAAGGCCGCCCGGTGCTTATAACCCGCGTGCAAGCGCAGTCGCCACCCTCGAAAC
>NZ_DAOLKE010000459.1:0-2418 GCF_035331805.1 Plasticicumulans sp.
CTCGGCAAGGCCGCGCATTCTACGAATCAGATCGCTTTCGTCAAGCACCGGAATCGTTAAATCCCGACTGGCTGATTTCGTTGCTGCGGGCCACTGCGCGGGTGCTGTTTCCGGCCCCCGGCGGCAAAGAGCGGCGCATTCTACTGAGCGCGATTTCGCCGTCAAGCCCGCCGCCGGCCGGAGAGACAAAAATATCCGGCAGCCTCGCGTAGACTGCGCGGCGCTCTCCCCCGCCCGCCCGAGGTCTGCGTGTCGTCCGTATTCACCCGCGATCTGCTGCGCCGCCACGCCGCCGCGCGTTACTGGCCGGTGTGGCTCGGGCTCGGCGCAATGAAGCTGATGGCGGCGCTGCCGCACCGGCTGCAGCTTGCGCTCGGGCGCGGCCTCGGCCGGCTGTACGGGCGGCTCGACCGCCATCGCCGGCACGTGGTTGCGACCAACCTGCGGCTGTGCTTCCCGGCGCTCGATGAAGCCGCGCGCGCGCGCCTCGCCCGTGCGCATTTCGAGGCGCTCGGCATGGGCATCTTCGAGGTCGCGAGCGGCTACTGGGCGCCGCGCGCGCGGCTGGCCGCGCTCGGCGAGGTCTGCGGACTCGAACATTTCGATGCGGCCGCCGCGCGCGGGCGCGGCATCATCCTGCTGACCGGACACTTCACGACGCTGGAGATCGGTGCCGGCCTGCTGGCGCTGCACCGGTCGTTTCATCCGATGCAGCGTCGCAACGAGAACGCGCTGTTCAACGAAGTCATGAGCGCCGAACGCGCACGCCGCACCGGCGGCGCCTGCATCGACCGCGGTGATCTGCGCGGCATGCTGCGCGTGCTCAGGCGCAACGGCGCGGTCTGGTACGCGCCGGATCAGGACTACGGAGCGCAGGGCACGGTGTTCGTGCCGTTCTTCGGCGTGGCGGCGCGCACGATCACGGCGACCTCGCGCCTGGCGCGCATGAGCGGTGCGGCGGTGCTGCCGTACTGGCCCGAGCGTCTGGCGGACGGGCGCTACCGCGTGCACATCCTGCCGATGCTGGAAGACTTTCCGTCCGGCGACGAGACCGCCGATGCCGCGCGCATCAACCGGCTGATCGAGGACTGGGCGCGCCGCGCGCCCGAGCAGTACTACTGGGTGCACCGGCGCTTCAAGGCCAGACCGGCCGGCGAGCCGCCGGTCTACTGAAGCGCGAGTGCGGCCTGCGCCCGGACGTCAGCGGCGAGCGCCGCGACGCTCGGCCAGACGTCATCGGCCGCGGCCGCGTCGATCTCGGCACGCTCGCCGCTGACCAGCCAGGCGTGGCCGAGGCCGGCACGGCGCGCCGATTCGATGTCGCGGGCCTTGTCGCCGATCAGGATCGAGCGCGCCAGATCCAGCCCGAGCGCGTCGCGCGCGGCGAGGATCAGGCCCGGCGCCGGCTTGCGGCAGTCGCAGTCGATGCCGTACGGCGCCGGCGCTCCCGGCAGGTGCGGGCAGTGCCAGACGCCGGCGAGCGGCGCGCCGGCCTCGATGAAGCGTGCCTGCATCCACGCCGTCAGCCGCTGGTACTCGGCCTCGCCATAGCGGCCGCGGGCGATGCCGGACTGGTTGGTGACGATGACGAGCCGCCGGCCGGCGGCATGCGCCGTGCGCAGCAGATCGAAGATGCCGGGCACGAACTCGAAGTCCTCGATGCGGTGCACGTAGCCGTGATCGACGTTGACGATGCCGTCGCGATCGAGGAACAGCGCGGGAACGGCGGAGGCAGTCATCGGCGGTGACTCGCGACGGGCAGGCAGCGCCGTCTTATACCGGCCGCAGCGGCAAGCCGGTATCCTTGCCGCCCTTTTCCTCACGGCCCGCTCCGGGAGAGTCCCCGCGCATGCGCACGCTGCACGTCATCGGTTCGACGCAGATGGGCGGTGCCGACCAGTTCTTCGTGCGCCTGCTGACGGCGCTCACCGAGGCCGGGCACGCACCGCTCGCGGTCACGCGCGCCGGTTCGCCGATCGCGCAGGCGCTCGCCGGCGGGCCGGTGCGCCAGCTGCACCTGCCGCTGGCGAACCGCTGGGATGCGTGGTCCTGGTGGCAACTGCGGCGGCAGATCGAACGCGAAGGCATCGGGCTCGTGCAGACCTACATGGGTCGCGCCTCGCGGCTGATGCACGTGCCGGCCGCCAGCGCCTGCGTGCACGTCGCGCGCCTCGGCGGCTTCTACAAGCTCGACGGCTATTACCGCCACTGCGATGCGTGGATCGGCAACACGCAAGCGATCTGCGACTACCTGATCCGCGAGGGCCTGCCCGGCTCGCGCGTGTTCCGGATCGGCAACTTCGTGCCCGAAGCGCCGGCGGTGGACGACGGCGAGCTCGCGCGCCTGCGCACCGGGCTGCACCTGCCGCCGACGGCGCCGGTGCTGTTCGCGCTCGGGCGCTTCATCGACAAGAAGGG
>NZ_DAOLKE010000460.1:0-2413 GCF_035331805.1 Plasticicumulans sp.
CGGCGCCGTCAGCGGATCACGCCGCAGAGCATGCGGGCGCCGCCGCCGCCGAGCGGCTGCGGCTGGTCGGCGTAGTTGTCATGACCGGCGTGGATCATCAGCGAGCGGCCGGACAGGTCCGACATCTTCAGCCGCGGTGCCGTCACCGGCGCGGTCGCCGTGCCGTCGGCGGCGACGACCAGCGCCGGCAGGTCGCCGAGGTGGCCGTCGCCGGTCGGGCCGGCATGCCGGCCGGTCTTGTCCGGATCGTAATGCCCGCCGGCATTGCCGCCCGGTACCTTCTTGCCGTCCTTCTCGGCCGGGCCGCAGTCGGGCTTCTCATGGACGTGGAAACCGTGCTCGCCGGGCGGCAGGCCCTTCAGTTCGGGCTTGAACACCACGCCCTTGCCGTCGGCGGCCGGCGTGGCGACGACGATGCCGGCCGGCGTCATGCCGCCGTCGGCAGCGAGCTGGTCCATCGAAATCGTGATCGAGTCGGCCGCGAGTGCGGCACTGCCGGCCGCAGCGGTCAGGGCGGCGGCCAGCGTCAGACTCAGTCGCTTGTTCATGGAAACTCCTCATTGCTTGTGGTCATGGTCAGCCGGGGGCAGGCCGGCTTAGGGACAGCTTAGGCGCCCGTGCGGTTCGCTCCTGCCAGCGAACACGGTGCCCGGCGAGCGGTCTGAAGCGCCACCCCGTACCGGACCGCCGAGCCGGGCGAGCTTTACAGGTAAGAAATCACCTGATAGAAAATTGCCTCGGCACCTGCACCGGAGTCCAACCATGGACCAGAACGAAAAATCCCTGATCGATGACCTGTACCGCCGCCTGCAACTGGCCGAACAGAAGACCGGCCCGCGCGATGCCCAGGCCGAAGCCGTGATCCGTGAGCACTTCAGCCGCCAGCCGGGCGTCGCGTACTACATGACGCAGGCGATGCTGGTGCAGGAGCACGCGCTGAAGAGCCTCAACGAGCGCGTGCAGCAGCTCGAACAGGAACTCGCCTCGCGCCCGGCCGCCGGCGCTGCCGGCGGCGGCAGCTTCCTGTCCGGCCTGTTCGGCGGGGGCGCGAGCAGCGCGCCGGCCGGTCGTGCCGGCATTCCGCCCTACCAGCCGCAGCCGGGCGCCTTCCAGCAGGCGCCGCGCGGCGGCTTCCTGTCCGGCGCGCTGCAGACCGCGGCCGGCGTCGCCGGCGGCGTGCTGCTCGGCCACGCGCTGATGAGCATGTTCTCCGATGTATTCGGTGACAGCGGCGCCGAAGCGGTCGCCGCGGCCGTGCCGGAAGCGGCCGAGAACTTCGATCTGGCCTCGGCGGCCGAGGACATCCCGTCGAGCGGCGGCTTCCTCGGCGACGCCGGCAGCGGCTTCGGCGGCTTCGGCGATTCCACCGCCTCGGCCGACAACGATTTCGGCGGTTTCGGCGGCGACGACGACGACCAGTTCGTCTGAGCGTCCCGCCACCCGGCGGCGCCCTCCACCGCGGCGCCGCCTGCCTTTTCATCCGGCTTCATCCGTTTCATCCGCTTGTCTTGCCCCGGCCGCCGCCGTTGCCGTCCACCCTCCCGCCCGGCAGCGACGGCGGCCGGTTCTTTCCGGCCGCACCACCCCTAGTCCGCCCCTTGCCCATCCCTTGCACCGCCACAGCCCCCCGGACTGGTGCATCGCGCACCGCAATGGTGCGCACAACTTCTTGATATGGATCAGCATTTTGTCGGATGCGTCCGCTCGCACGGGCAGAAGTTGTCGCAGCGCAATATTTCGCCGCCCCGCCGGTGCTGAAATGCCCCGCAGCGGCCGACCCGCCAGCGGGTTGGCCTTTCATTTCAGGGCTTTGCCTTAGCTGCGAGAGGTCGCGAGACTCATGGACCCATCACTGAATCCGCAATCGGTTTCCATTGTGCTGTGCGGCTCCGGCGGCGCCGGCGTCATGACCGCCGGGCAGATGCTGCTCGACGCGGCCGCCGCCGCCGGCCTGTACGGCGTGATGTCGCGGGCCCTCGGCCCGCAGATCCGCGGCGGTGAGGCCGCCGCGCTGCTGCGGCTGGCGAATCATCCGGTCGAGGCGCCCGACGATGCCTTCGACGTGCTGCTCGCCGTCGACTGGCAGAACATCGAGCGCTTCGCCGCCGAGCTGCCGCTGCGTGCCGACAGTCTGGTCATCGGCGATCCGGCCGCCGGCGAGCTGCCGGCGGCGATCCTGCGCGCGCATCCGCGCCGCGCCGAAGTCGCGCTGCAGGCGCTGGCGGACGAGACCGGCAGCCGCGTCAACATGGTCGCGCTCGGCCTGCTCGCCGAACTCATCGGCCTGCCGGCCGAGGCCGTGTACGCAACACTCGCCGCGGCGCTCGCCGACAAGGGCGAGGCCGTGGTCGAGTCCGGCATCCGCGCCGCGCTCGCCGGGGCGCAGGTGGTCGCGGCGCTGCCGGCCGTGCCC
>NZ_DAOLKE010000461.1:0-2388 GCF_035331805.1 Plasticicumulans sp.
GATGCCGATACCCCCGAAGGCCGCGCCGCCCGCGTCGATGCGCTCGACCGCGAGCTGGCCGCGACCCTCGACTGTCTCGACCAGGCGCTGCTGACCTTCGACGGCACGCTCTGCCTGCGCCGCTACAGCGCGCGCGCCGCCCGGCTGTTCGGGCTGTCGGACGACGCGCTCGGGCGGCCCGCAAGCGGGCTGGACGGGCTGGCGACGTTTCCGGGCCTGGTGCGCCGGCTGGAGACCGTGCTGACGGTCGGCGGCCGCTATGCCGATGAACTGCACAGCGACCGCGCCGTGTGGCTGCTGCAGATCACGCGCATCGACGCCGACGATCCGCAGGCCGGGCTGGTCTGCGCGCTGATCGAGACGACGCCGCTGCGCGCCGCGCACCGGGCGCTGATCGAGTCCGAGGAGCGCTACGCGCTCGCCGTCGAGGCCGCGCAGGACGGGCTCTGGGAATGGCTGCCGGCCGAGGACGCGCTGTTCCTGTCCCCGCGCCTGTGCACGCTGCTCGGCTGCAGCGACGCAGGGCGACCGGCCAGCGGCGCGGCGCTGCGCGAACGCATCGATCCGGCCGACCGGCCGCGCTACGACGAGGCGCTGGCCGCGCACCTGAGCGGGCGCACGCCGGCCGTGCAGATCGAGCTGCGCATGCGCCGCGACGACGGCACGCGGCTGTGGGTCGAGCTGCACGCGCTCGCGCGGCGCGACGGCGCCGGGCGCGCCATGCGCGTCGCCGGCTCGATCCGCGACATCGCCGACCGGCGGCGCACCGAGGCGGCGCTGCGCAACAGCGAGGAGGCCCTGAGCCGCACCTTCGCGCATGCGCCGATCGGCATGGCGGTGGTCGATCTCGAAGGCCGCTTCCAGCGCGTCAACCGCGAGCTGGCGCTGATCACCGGCTACGAGGAATCCGAGCTGCTCGGGCGCAACTTCCGCGCGATCACGCATCCGGACGACCTCGAGCGCGACCTCGCGCTGGTCGAGGCGCTGCTGACCGGCGAGCGCGAGAGCTACACGCTGGAAAAGCGCTATCTGCGCCGCGACGGCCGCGCGGTCTGGGTGCTGCTGTCGGTGGCGATCGTGCGCGACACCGCCGGCCGGCCGCTGCACTTCACCGCGCAGATGGTCGACATCTCGGCGCGCAAGGACATCGAGCAGGCCCTCGCCGCGGCCGAGCAGCGCTGGCACTACGCGCTCGAAGGCAGCGGCCTCGGCGTCTGGGACTGGAACGCCGAAACCGACCGCATCTTCTATTCGCCGCGCTGGAAGGAAATGCTCGGCTACGCCGATGACGAGATCGGCGACACGCTCGATGAATGGGAACAGCGCCTGCACCCCGAGGACCGCGAGGCCGTGCACGCCGCGCTGAAGCTCCATTACGCCGGCGGAACCGACTACTACGAGGCCGAATACCGGCTGCGCTGCCGCGACGGCGGCTGGAAGTGGATCCTCGACCGCGGCCAGGTGCTGGAGCGCGACGCCGACGGCCGGCCGCTGCGCGCCTTCGGCACGCACCTCGACATCGACAAGCGCAAGCACGCCGAGGCCGCACTCGCCGAGGCGCTGCGCGCGGCCAGCGCCGCCGCCGCCGCCAAGAGCGTGTTCCTGACCAACATGAGCCACGAGATCCGCACGCCGCTGAACGCGGTGCTCGGGCTTGCGCGCCTCGCCGAACGCCGGGCCGTCGATCCGCTGCAGCGCGACTGGCTGACGCGGCTGCGCGGGGCCGGCGCGACGCTGCTGGCGCTGGTCGATGACATCCTCGATGCCTCGCGCATCGAGGCCGGCGGCCTGTCACTCGAACGCACGCATTTCACGCTGGACACGGTGCTGTCGGCCGTCGCCGACCAGCACACCGGCGCGGCGCGCGCGCAGGGGCTGGAATTCACGATCGACGCGGCTCCGGGCACGCCGGCGCGCTGGCTCGGCGATCCGCTGCGCGTGCAGCAGATCCTCGGCAACCTCGTCGACAACGCCGTGAAATTCACCGCCCAGGGGCGGGTCGGCGTCGAGGTGTCGGTGCGCACGCGCGAGGGCTGCGCGCAGCTCTGCCTCGCCGTCGAGGACACCGGCATCGGCATCGATCCGGCGCGCATCGAGAAGCTGTTCGATGCCTACGCGCAGGGCGACAGCTCGATGACGCGCCGCTACGGCGGCTCCGGCCTCGGCCTGACCATCGCCCGGCGGCTCGCCGAGGCCATGGGCGGCACGATCGAGGTCGATAGCAGCCCCGGCCGCGGCAGCCGCTTCACGGCCTGTCTCGCGCTCGAAGCCGACGAACCCGCCCCGGCGATGCCGCTGCTCGCCGGGCGCACCCTCTGCATCCAGGGGCCGCCCGGCCCGGTCGGCGCGCAGCTGCGCCGGCTCGCCGCCGAGCACGGCGCGCGGCTG
>NZ_DAOLKE010000462.1:0-2365 GCF_035331805.1 Plasticicumulans sp.
CCGCACCGGCGACTCCGCCGCCGCCCCGTCCGGCGCCGGCACCGGCGCCGGTCGCCAGTGCTCCGGCTGCACCGTCGGCCCCGGCCGAACCCGAAGCCGAACGCGGCGGCAACAACGCCGTCGTCGCGCTGATCGATTCGGCCAACACCTACGTGCGCAACAACGAACTCGACAAGGCCGCCGCCTCGCTCGAACGCGCGCAGCGGCTGGAGCCGCGCAATCCGAACATCCTGTACGACCTTGCGCAGGTGCGCGCGCACCAGGCGCAGTACGGGCAGTCGGAGGCGCTGGCGCAGAAGTCGATCGCACTCGCTGGCGGCAACAAGGCGCTGCAGGCCAAGGCCTGGCGGCTGATCGCCGCGGTGCGTCGCGCCGGCGGCAACGCCGCCGGCGGCGATGCCGCCGAAGCGCAGGCCGTCACGCTCGGCGGTCGCTGAGCCGCAGCCGGGGGCCGGAAGCTGGAACTCGATGCCGTCTTCGGCCCCGATGGCCCGCTCGCGCGCGCGATCCGCGGCTACGCGCCGCGCGTGCAGCAGCAGGCGATGGCCGGGGCCGTCGCCGCTGCGCTTGAGGATCACGGCACGCTGATCGCCGAGGCCGGCACCGGTACCGGCAAGACCTTCGCGTACCTGGTGCCGGCGCTTTTGTCCGGCAAGCGCGTGATCGTCTCGACCGGCACGCGCGCACTGCAGGACCAGCTCTATCGCAAGGACCTGCCGGTGATCTGCGCCGCGCTCGGCTCGCCGGCGAAGCTCGCGCTGCTGAAGGGCCGCTCCAATTACCTCTGCGATTACCGTCTGGAGGCCGCCGAGGCCGCCGGACGCTTCCGTTCGCGCGAACAGGCCGCCGAGTTTGCCCGCATCCGCCACTGGGCGGCGATGACGAGGCACGGCGACATCGCCGAGGTCATCGACGTGGCCGAGGATTCGCCGGTCTGGCCGCTGGTGACCTCGACGGCCGACAACTGCCTCGGCGCCGAATGTCCGCGGCTTGCCGACTGCAAGGTGCTGCAGGCGCGGCGCGAGGCGCTCGAAGCCGATCTGCTGGTGGTCAACCACCACCTGTTCTTCGCCGACATGGCGATCCGCGAGGAAGGCTTCGCCGAGCTGCTGCCCGGGGCCGACGCGGTGATCTTCGACGAGGCGCACCAGCTCCCCGAGGTCGCGAGCAGCTTCTTCGGCCTGACGCTGTCGAGCCGCCAGCTCGTCGAGCTGGCGCGCGACACCATGATCGAGCAGGGGCGCGATGCCCGCGATTTCCCGGATCTGGCCGAGCGCGCTGCGCAGTTCGAGGACCGGGTCACCGGCCTGCGTCAGGCGCTCGGCGACGAGGGCCGGCGCGCGCCGTGGAGCGAGGTCGGCGAGAGCGCGCCGGTCATCGACGCCATCGCCGCCATCACGCTGGCGCTGTCACGCCTGCTCGAAGCCCTGAAGGAAGCCGCACCGCGCGGCAAGGGCCTGGAGAACTGCCATGCGCGTGCCGTCGAACTCGCGCAGCGCTTCGCGCAGCTCACGCAGCCGCCCGGCGACGAGGCCGTGCACTGGTTCGAGACTTACGCCCGCAGCTTCCAGATCGCGCAGACCCCGCTCGACATCGCCGCGACCTTCCGCGGGCGCATGGCGATGTATCAGGCCGCCTGGGTGTTCACGTCGGCCACACTCGCGGTCGGCGAAGGCTTCGGCCACTACCGCCACCGGCTCGGCCTCGCGGAATCCGCCGCGACACTCAAGGTCGACAGCCCCTTCGACTACGCCCGCCACGCCGTGCTCTACCACCCCGAGGGCCTGCCCGAACCCGCGGCACCCGGCTACACCGCGGCGCTGATCGAGGCGATCGTGCCGGTGCTCGAAGCCTCGCGCGGCCGGGCCTTCCTGCTGTTCACGAGCTACCGCGCGCTGAACGAGGCCCACGAACGGCTCGACGGCCGCGTGCCGTATCCGCTGCTGAAGCAGGGCAGCCTGCCGAAGGCCGCGCTGCTCGACGCCTTCCGCCGCCACGGCAACGCCGTGCTGCTCGGCACGCAGAGCTTCTGGGAAGGCGTCGACGTGCGCGGCGAGGCGCTGTCCTGCGTCGTCATCGACAAGCTGCCGTTTTCGAGCCCCGGCGACCCGGTGCTGGCCGCGCGCATCGACGCGATGAAGCGCGCCGGCGGCAACCCGTTCTTCGAGTACCAGATCCCGAACGCCGTGATCACGCTGAAGCAGGGCGTCGGCCGCCTGATCCGCGATGTCGATGACTGCGGCGTGCTGGTGCTCGCCGATCCGCGGCTGCTGACCAAGGGCTACGGCAAGCTGTTCCTCGACAGCCTGCCGCCGATGACGCGCACGCGCCGGCTCGACCGGGTGCAGAAGTTCTTTGCGTGGGC
>NZ_DAOLKE010000463.1:0-2357 GCF_035331805.1 Plasticicumulans sp.
CCAGCACCTGCACGGCCGGCTGGCCGGCGGCGGCGAGGGCGGCTTCGGCGCGCGTGAGCGCGAGCTGCTGCGCGCCCAGTCCCCAGCCGAGGTACAGCGTCGAGAGCACGAGCCCTGCGGCGTTCCAGCGCCGGCCGCGCGCATCGGCCCGGCGCACGAGCGCGACGCCGGTGCCGATCAGCAGCGCCAGCGTGTACAGCGGGTCGATGATGAACACGCTGCCGATGCCCCAGGGCTCGTCGCTCCACGGCAGCGCGAGCTGCGTGCCGTAGATCGTCATCGTGTCGAGCAGCGGATGCGTGAGCAGCATCAGCCACACGGCCAGCCACCAGCGCCGCCAGAGCCCGGGCTCGCGCCAGATGGCGACCACCAGCGCCGTGAGCGGGATCGACGCCAGCGTCAGCCAGAACAGCGCGTGACTTTCGGCCCGGTGCAGCGTCATGTTGCGGATCGCATCGCCGTGATCGATGAAGGCATCGAGATCGGGCAGCGTCGCGACGACGGCACCGGTCAGCACGGCGCGCCAGACGCGGCCCTGCCGGCCGAGCACGGCGACCCCGAGGGCAGCACCAAGGGCGATCTGGGTGACGGAATCCATCGGCGGCGGCAGGCTCGTGGACAGGGAAAACGGAATCGACTGCAGACGGGCGCGGGGTGTTCACCGGGCCCGGCTGTTGCCGGTGGTACAGGCGCTCCGCCCGGGAGGGCGGGATCGGGGAGGCAGACCATGCCATTTTCCGTACCGGTCCTGCCGGCGTCCGGCCCGCGCGTGCAGCTGCGCGGCTGGCGGGATGATGATCTCGATGCGTTTGCGGCGCTCGACGCCGATGCCGAAGCCGGCTACTGGCTCGGCGGACCCTTCGATCGCGCCGCGAGCCGCGCCCGGATGGCGGCGATCCGGGCGCGGCTGGACGGGCAGGGCTTCGGCTTCTGGGCGCTGGAGCTGCCCGGAGTCGCGCCGTTCATCGGCTGCGCCGGCCTGAACCGGCCGGAATTCGCCGCTCCCTTCCTGCCTGCGGTCGAGATCGGCTGGCGGCTGGCCCGGCCGTACCAGCGGCGCGGGCTGGCGCTGGAGGCGGCCCGGCAGGTGCTCGCGCATGCGTTCGGACCGCTGGGGCTGCCCGGGGTCGTCGCGTTCACGGCCATCGGCAATGTGCGCTCCCGGGCGCTGATGGTGCGGCTCGGCATGCAGCACGACCCGGACGGCGACTTCGATCATCCGCAGCTGCCGGCCGGGCATCCGCTGCGCCGGCACGTGCTGTACCGGCTGGCCCGTGACGCCCGCCCGGCCGGCGCCGGTGCCGGTCCGCCGGCGGCCGGATCGGCATTTCTCGTGACACCGCCTTGATTCCGCGGTCCATCCCCTCATTTCCGGGAGCAGACCCGCATCCCACACCCGCCCCGGGGGAATCCGCACATGCGCATGGACAAGTTCACCAGCAAGTTCCAGATGGCGCTGAGCGACGCGCAGTCGCTCGCCGTCGGACGCGATCACCAGTTCATCGAGCCGCTGCACCTGATGGCGGCGCTGATCGACCAGCAGGACGGCACGGTCCGGCCGCTGCTCGCGCAGACCGGCGCCAACGTCCAGACCCTGCGCGCGCAGATCGGCGAGGCGCTCGACCGGCTGCCGCGCGTCGAGGGCCACGGCGGCGACGTGCAGCTCGCGCGCGAGCTGGTCAACCTGCTGAACCTCACCGACCGGCTCGCGCAGCAGCGCCGCGACCAGTACATCTCCTCGGAGCTGTTCGTGCTCGCCGCCGTCGAGGACAAGGGCACGCTCGGCGAGATCCTGCGCCGCCACGGCGCCAGCAAGCCGCTGATCGAGAAGGCGGTCGAGCAGCTGCGCGGCGGCCAGAAGGTCGATGACCCGAACGCCGAGGACAGCCGCAAGGCGCTGGAGAAGTACACGATCGACCTGACCGCGCGCGCCGAGGCCGGCAAGCTCGATCCGGTGATCGGGCGCGATGACGAGATCCGCCGCGTCACGCAGGTGCTGGCGCGGCGCACCAAGAACAATCCGGTGCTGATCGGCGAGCCCGGCGTCGGCAAGACTGCGATCGTCGAGGGGCTGGCGCTGCGCATCGTCAACGGCGAGGTGCCGGAAGGCATCAAGGGCAAGCGCGTGCTGTCGCTCGACATGGGCGCGCTGATCGCCGGCGCCAAGTTCCGCGGCGAGTTCGAGGAGCGGCTGAAGGCCGTGCTCAACGATCTCGCCAAGCAGGAAGGCCAGATCATCCTGTTCATCGACGAGCTGCACACGATGGTCGGCGCCGGCAAGGCCGAAGGCGCGATGGATGCCGGCAACATGCTCAAGCCGGCGCTGGCGCGCGGCGAGCTGCACTGCATCGGCGCCA
>NZ_DAOLKE010000464.1:0-2338 GCF_035331805.1 Plasticicumulans sp.
CAGCCGGCGGGCTGCGCCGGCATGCGCGCGCGCTGGCGCTTGCCTGCGCGCTGCCGGCCGTCGTCCTGATGAATCACGCCGGGCCGCTGCTGGGCGCGCTCGGCGTCGATGCCGCGATCGTGCCGGTCGCGCAGGACTATCTCGGCGCCCTGTCCTTCGGCGTGCCGGGGGCGTTCTGGTATCTGGCCGAGCGTTACGCGATCGAAGGCCTCGGCCGCACACGGCCGGTGCTGGTCGCGGGCCTCGCGGCGTTCGTGCTGAACATCGGCCTCAACTGGCTGCTGATCTACGGCCATCTCGGCCTGCCGGCGCTCGGGGCGCGCGGCTGCGGCTATGCGACCGCCGCCTGCTTCTGGCTGGAAGCCTGCGGGCTCGCGTGGCTGAACCGCCGGCTGCCGGCGCTGCGCAGCCACAGTCCTTCGCCGGATGCCCCCGGCCTGCGCGCGCTGCTCGGGCTCGGCCTGCCGATCGCGGCGGCGGTGCTGTTCGAGGTCGGCATCTTCTGCGCCGTCGCGCTCGCACTCGGCCGGCTCGGCGCGGACGCAGTCGCCGCCCACCAGATCGCGCTGACCACCGCGAGCCTGACCTTCATGATTCCGCTGGCGCTGGCCGCGGCGATCACGATCCGCATCGGCGGCGCGCTCGGGGCCGGTGATGTGCCGGCAGCGCGCCGGGCCGGCTGGACCGGCATCGCGCTCGCCGCGGCGTTCATGGCGCTGTCGGCGACCGGCATCGGCTTCGGCGCGCCGTGGATCGCGGCGCTCTACACCGGCGATGCCGCGGTCGCGGCGCTGGCCGTGCAGCTGCTGCACGTCGCTGCGGCCTTCCAGATCTCCGACGGCCTGCAGGTGTCGGCCGGCGGCGCGCTGCGCGGCCTGCACGACACGCGCGGGCCGATGCTGATCACGCTGTTCGCGTACTGGCTGATCGGTTTCCCGTTCGGCTGGTGGCTGGCCTTCGGGCACGGGCAGGGCGCGCCCGGTCTGTGGTTCGGGCTGGTCGCGGGCCTGAGCTGCGCGGCGCTGCTGCTGAACCTGCGCTTCCGTCGCGGGCTGGCGCGCCTGCAGACTGCGGCTCCCGTCCTGCCCGAGTCTGCGTGATGAATACCGCCGTCGATCTGCAGCCCGCCGGGTTTCCGGCCGATCGCGCCGCCGTCGAGGCGCTGTTCCGTGAATACGAACAGGCGCTCGGGATTGATCTCTGCTTCCAGAACTTCGCCGACGAACTGGCGACGCTGCCCGGCCGCTACGCCGCCCCGGCCGGCACGCTGCTGCTCGCGCGCACCGGCAGTGAAGGGGATGCGCTGCTCGGCTGCGTGGCGCTGCGCCCGCTCGGCGACGGCATCGCCGAACTGAAGCGCCTGTACGTGCGCCCGGCCGGGCGTGGCCTCGGACTCGGCCGGCGCCTCAGCGAAGCGGCGCTCGCACACGCCCGCGCCGCCGGCCACCGCGCCGTGCGTCTCGACACGCTGGCGACGATGACCGAGGCCCGCGCGCTGTACGCGAGCCTCGGCTTCGTGCCGATCGCCGCCTACTGCCACAACCCGCTGCCGGGCGTGATGTACATGGAACTGCGCCTGGAATGAGGGCCGCGCCCCTTGCCGGCCCGCTCCGGTTTCAGTCGCCCGGCACCTCGCCGTCGCGATCGCGCGCCGCGAGCTGGCGCTCCAGCTCGGCGATGCGCGCCTGCAGCGGTTCGACCAGCGCCCGCACCTCGTCGCCCGTATAGCGCGGCGTGATGTGCCGCGGGCAGTTCCACTCGAAGGCCGCGACCTCGATCAGCACGGCGCGCTCGACCTCGGCGAAATAGTTGCCGAGGTCGATCTGCTGCACGAGCTCGGTCGATGCCTGCCCGAGATCGACGAAGCGCGCATGTCCGAGCACCTTCAGCCGCAGCTTCTGCCGGAAATCGATCAGGAACAGCGCGACGCGCCCGTCATGGCCGAGGTTGCCCATGCTCACGTACTGCAGGTTGCCGCGGAAATCGGCGTAACCGAGCGTCGTGGCACCGAGCACCTTCAGGAATCCGGGCGGCCCGCCGCGGTGCTGCACGTACGGCCAGCCGGTCTCGCTGACCGTGGCCATGAAGAAGGTATCGCGCGCCGCAATGAAGCGCGCCTCACGCGCCCCGAGCCGCGCCGGCTGTTCGTCGCCGCGTTCGCGGTCGTGGTGTTCGATGCGCGTGCCGTAGTGCTCCTGCAGGCGGCGCACGCCGTCGGTGAAGGCGATGCGGGTGTAGGGATCGGCCATGGCGGGGTCTTCATGTTGCGGACGGGAGCGAGGAGCAGGACGCGGGAAGAGAAGACGTGCGTCGTCCGGGCGGGATGGATATAGCTGGT
>NZ_DAOLKE010000465.1:0-2330 GCF_035331805.1 Plasticicumulans sp.
GAAGCAGCACGCCCCGCCGCCGTCCCGGCCCGCGAAACCGTCTGGACCCGCGCAGCCGTCGAGCCCGCGGCTGTCGCGCAGGCAGCGCCGCCGCCCCCCGATGGCTGGCAGCCCGGCTTTCCGCAGGCCGCGATCCCGCCCGGCTGGGACACCCCGCAGTCCGGTGCGGCCGGGGCTTCGCTGCGCTCGCGGCTGCAGGACTGGCTCGCCGGTGGCAACGCGCTGGTGCGTACCGGCATCGTCGTGCTGTTCTTCGGCGCAGCCTTTCTGGTGCGCTACGTCGCCGAGCATTCGCAGCTGTCGATCGAGCTGCGCCTCGCAGCCCTGGCGGCGACCGGCATCGCCGGCGTCGCGCTCGGCTGGCGGCTGCGCGAGCGCCGGCGCGGTTACGCGCTGAGCCTGCAGGGCGGCGGCCTCGGCCTGGTCTATCTGGTGCTGTACGGCGCGATGCAGTTCTACGGGCTGATCCCGCCGCTCGCCGGTTTCGCGCTGCTGTTCGCGTGCACGGCAGCCGGCGTCGCGCTCGCGGTCGCGCAGGCCGCCGAGGTGCTCGGGCTGTTCGCGGTGCTCGGCGGCTTTCTCGCGCCGGTGCTGGTCTCGACCGGCAGCAACGATCACGTCGCGCTGTTCGGCTACTACCTCGTGCTCGATCTCGGCATCCTGGCGCTGCTGCTGCGCGAGCCGTGGCGGCGGCTGGCCGTGCTCGGCTTCGTCTGCACCTACGTGATCGGCACGCTGTGGGGCGGGCTGCGCTACCGGCCGGAGCTGCTGGCGAGCACCGAGCCCTTCCTGCTCGCGTTCTTCGGGCTGTTCTCGCTGCTGCCGGTGCTGGCCGCGCACCGGCTGCCGCCGGACCCGAAGCGCCCGCTCGACGCCGGGCTGGTGTTCGGCGTGCCGGTGCTGACGCTGGCGCTGCAGGCGGCGCTGCTCGAAGGCGTCGAACACGGACTGGCGCTGAGCGCACTCGGCTGCGCGGCCTGGTATGCGGCGCTCTGGCGCTTCTGCCGGCAGCGGCCGGCGCTCGTGCTGCTCGGCGAATGTCAGGCGGCGATCGCGCTGGTGTCGGCGACGCTCGCCGTGCCGCTGTACTTCGAGGCCGGCACGTCGAGCCCGCTGTGGGCGCTCGAAGGTGCCGGGCTGGTCTGGGTCGGCGCCCGGCAGGACCGGCGCGGGCTGACCGGCTTCGGCGCGCTGCTGCTGTTCGCCGCCGGGGCGCTGTGGCTGGACGCGCACCTGCCCGATATGCCGGTGTCGCGGCCGTTCCTGCGCGCCGACGCGCTCGACACGCCGCTGCTCGCGCTCGCGGCGCTGTTCGCCGCCGCCGCCCTCGGGCGCCTGCGCCCGGCGCCGCAGCCGCTGCGGCTCGAAACCGTGCTCGCCGGCTGGGGGGCGTTCTGGTGGCTGCTGTGGTGCCTGCGCGAGACGGCGATGTCGACGCTGGCGGTCGATGCCGCGAGCGGCGTCTGGCTGCTGTTCCTTGCCGCGAGCAGCGCGCTCGCCTTCCTCGCCTGGCGGCGGCTGGCGCTCGGCTGGCTGCGCGTGCCGCTGTACGGGCTGCCGCTGCTGCTCGCGCCGCTGGCCATGCACGACTTCCTGCACCGCGACCACCCGCTCGCCGGCCTCGGCGCCGCCGGCTGGCTGGCGGCGTTCGCGGTGCAGTTCGGGCTGCTGCGCGTCGAATCCTCCGCGGCCGATGCCGGTGATCGCGGCCGGCGCTGGCGCTACGCGGCCGCCGTCTGGCTGCTGCTGGCGCTGGCGCTGCAGGAGGTAGCGTGGCTGATCAGCGATGTCATGCATCTCGCGTTCGTGTGGACGCGCGCCGCCAACGGCGTGCTGATCGCGGCGACGCTGGTGCTGCTGCTCGATGGCGAGCGCCCGGCGTGGCCGCTTGCCGCGTACGGCACGGCCGGTCGCCGGCTCGCCGGCGCACCGGTGGCGCTGCTGCTGCTCGCGTGGTTCCCGGTCGCCGGTCTGCACGCGACGGCGCTGCCGGCGCCGCTGCCGTTCGTGCCGCTGCTGAACCCGGTCGAACTGGCCTCGATCCTCGCGCTGCTGGTGCTCGCGCGCGCCTGCAGCCGGCCGTGGTTCGTGCCGCCGGCGCAGCTGCCGGTCGTGCGCACCGTGCTGGCGGCGCTCGGCTTCGCGACACTGAACCTCGCCGTGCTGCGCGCCTGTCATCACCTCGCCGGCGTGCCGTGGTCAAACGCGGCGCTGTGGGATTCGCGCCTCGTGCAGACCGCGCTGGCGCTGGTCTGGGCGACGGCGGCAGTCGTGCTGATGCTCACCGGCACGCGCCGCGGGCAGCGCGGCATCTGGCTCGCCGGCGCCGG
>NZ_DAOLKE010000466.1:0-2323 GCF_035331805.1 Plasticicumulans sp.
CCGGGCAGCGGCGGCAGCGAAGTGACGCCGGCCGGCAGCGGCGCCGGTCCCTTGCACGGCGCCGGCGCCCGCACCACGACCAGCCCCGCCTCGCGCGACTTGCCGCCCGTGACCGGGAACAGCACGCGCAGCAGCGCCGGCTCGCGTGCCGGCAGCATCTGCACCTGTCGCGCTGCATCGGCAACGAAGCCGCACAGGCAGATCAGCACCAGCAGCCACGCCAGCCCCGCGCCGGCCGGCAGCTGTCGTCCGGGCGCACCCGGACGCGCCGCCCGGGCAGGCGGCGTTGTTACAGGTGGGATGAGCCGGGTGCAGGACATGGGCCGGAGTCTTGCATTCCCTGCGCCGCCGGGTCGAGTCCGGATGTCCGGCGCATGGCAACAGGTGGAAGCCCGGGCTGACGGCGCCGCTGTGCAACACGCCCTCGCCCGCAGCCCGGCGGGTGGCCGGCGCGGAGCGGCTGCCCTCAGCCTCCGGTCTCGCGCTTCGGCTCGCGCACGTAGTGGATGTACTGGCCGAGCATCTCCGGCGTGACCAGCACCACGCCCTTCGGCGTCACCGTGAAGCGGCGGCGGTCCTCGTCCGGGTCGTAGCCGATCGTCATGCCCTCGGGCACGCGGCAGCCGCGGTCGATGACGGCGCGGCGGATGCGGGCGTGGCGGCCGATGTCGACGGCCGGCAGGATCACCGAGTCCTCGACCTTCGCCCACGAATGCACGTAGACCTTCGAGAACAGCAGCGAATGCAGCACCTCGCTGCCCGAGATCACGCAGCCGCCCGAGACCATCGAGCGGATCGCGCGCCCGGTGCGCCCCGGCTCGTCGAACAGGAACTTCGCCGGCGGCAGCTGCACCTGATGGGTCAGGATCGGCCAGGTCTCGTCGTAGATGTCGAGTTCCGGATGGGTTTCGAGCAGCTCCATGTTCGCGGTCCAGAACGCATCGACGGTGCCGACATCGCGCCAGTACGGCTGGTGGCCGGTGACCGGGTCGCGGAACGGAAACGCGTAGACGCTGTGACCGTCGCGGATCATGCGCGGGATGACGTTGATGCTGAAGTCGTGCGCGGACTCCGGGTCATCGGCGTCGCGGATCAGCTGCTCGAACAGGTAATCGGTGTTGAACACGTAGTTGCCCATCGACGCCAGCGCGACGCCGGGCTGGCCGGGGATGCTCTCGGGATGGGCGGGTTTCTCGGTGAAGCGCGTCACGCGCGCGTGCTCGTCGACCGACATGACGCCGAAGGCCGTCGCCTCGGCCACCGGCGTCTCGATGCAGGCGACGGTCATGTCCGCGCCCTTCTCGACGTGGTACGCGAGCATCGGACCGTAGTCCATCTTGTAGATGTGATCGCCGGCGAGCACGAGCACGTGGCTCGGGCGGTGCATGCGGATGATGTCGAGGTTCTGGTACACGGCATCGGCCGTGCCGGCGTACCACTGCTTCGAGTAGCGCTGCGAGGCCGGCAGCACCTCGACGAACTCGCCGAGCTCGCCCTTCAGCGAGCCCCAGGCGTTGATCAGGTGGCGGATCAGCGAGTACGACTTGTACTGCGTCAGCACGCAGACCCGGCGGATGCCGGAGTTCATGCAGTTCGAGATCGGGAAGTCGATGATCCGGAACTTGCCGCCGAAGAACACGCCGGGCTTGGCGCGCCATTGCACGAGTTCCTGCAGCCGTCCGCCGCTGCCGCCCGCGAGGATCAGCGCGAGCGTGTTGCGGGTCAGTCGGCTGATGTAACGCGGATTGTTCAGCGGGTCCATGGCGGGCCGGAACCTCGTCGCGGGCGGTGGGCTTGGGCTGGCGGGGCCGGGCATCTTACCATCACGCCCCTGCCCGCCCGGCAGCCGTCCGAGTCAGTGCCCGATCATGGCTTATCACGAACCCGTCATCCCGCGCGATGCGCTGTACTCGATCGACACCGCCGCGCGCACGCTCGGCGTGCAGCGCCAGCACATCGAGCGCTGGCTCGCGAGCGGCATCCTGCACACCTGGGACCCGAGCGGCGCCTGGCCGCTGCGCGGCCAGGATCTCATCGACTTCCTGCGTCGCTACGGCCAGTCCTGAGCTGGATCGCCGTGGCCGGCTTCCGTCCGGCCTTCGGTCTCGGCGGCGCGCACCGCCAGACGCTCGCCGCCGCGCTGCTGCCGGCACCCCGCCCGCCCCTCGCCCGCGAACGCTTCGAACTGCCGGACGGCGATTTCGTCGATCTCGACTGGCACCGCGACGCGCGCGGCCCGGCCGTGCTGGTGCTGCACGGCCTCGAAGGCGACAGCCGTTCCGCCTACGCCCGCCGGCTGCTCGCGGCGCTCGCGCGCTGCGGA
>NZ_DAOLKE010000467.1:0-2310 GCF_035331805.1 Plasticicumulans sp.
GCGCTCGACGCCACGCTCGCCGCGCACGCCGGCGAGATCGCCGCGCTGATCGTCGAGCCGCTGGTGCAGTGCGCCGGCGGCATGCGCATGCACGACCCGGAGTACCTGCGCCTCGCGCGCGCCGCCTGCGACCGTCACGGCGTGCACCTGATCGCCGACGAGATCGCGGTCGGCTTCGGGCGCACCGGCACGCTGTTCGCGTGCGAGCAGGCCGGCATCACGCCGGATTTCCTGTGCCTGTCGAAGGGCCTGACCGGCGGCTACCTGCCGATGTCGGTGGTGCTGACCGGCGACGACATCTACCGCGCCTTCTACGACGACTACGGCAAGCTGACCGCCTTCCTGCACTCGCACAGCTACACCGGCAATCCGCTGGCGGCGCGCGCGGCGCTGGCAACGCTCGATCTGTTCGCCGCGAGCGACGTGCTCGGCCGCAACCGCGAACTGGCCGCGCACATGGCAAGGCTTGCCGGGCCGTTCCGCACGCATCCGCACATCGGCGACGTGCGCCAGCGCGGCATGATCCTCGCGTTCGAGATGGTCGCCGACCCGGCCACGCGCACGCCGTATCCGTGGCAGCAGCGCCGCGGCCTCGATGTCTACCGGCATGCGCTCGATCGCGGCGCGCTGCTGCGCCCGCTCGGCAACGTCGTCTACTTCATGCCGCCGTACGTGATCACCGAAGCCGAACTCGACCGGCTCGCCGAGATCGCGTGGGAGTGCATCGAACTGGTGACGCTCGATCCGCTGCCCTTCGGCGACATCGAACCCGACGGGCGCAGCGGCTGGCTGGCGTGACGGCCGCATGGCCGGCGGTCGTCGATGGCCCCGGCGCGGGCTCGCACGGCGCCTGAACGCCACTTCCCGTATGCCGGCTTGTGCGCCTCAAGCCCGCCCACGCACCGCGACCAGCGCCGTAAGCCCCTGACTTTTCTCTGCGAATGCTGTCGCGCAGGCCCCGCCCGGCCAGCGTGCGGCGGCACGATTCGCCGTGCGCAAGCGGGCAGGGACACGCCCCTGCGCCTGAGCGTCGCTGTCGCCGCCCCCTCCCGAAGTCCCGACTTCACCCCGCGCTGGGGCGCCGTCGCCCCAGAATGAGTCGACGCCGATAGTTGAAGTATCGGCGTCGATGCCCCGGCATCGGCGCCGGTATGTGGAACACCGGCGCCGGTGGTTCAGATATCGGCTTCGATCCCTGAAGTGTCGGCGCCGGTACTTCAGCAGTCCCCCGCCCTGCTCAGGTGTCGGCGTCGATACCTGAACAACCGGCGCCGCGGTAAAAAAGGGCGGCGGCGCTGCAAAAAGGGGCGGCGCAGGGGTGCGGACCCCTGACCGGGATGTGCAGACCTTCGCTGCCGAGGTGCCGGACATCGACGGCGGGGTTTCCGCAAGCCGGCGCGGGACTGGCGGCACCGGCGCCGGTCGTCGGGATCGCGGCGGCGGTGATGCCGGCATCGATGCCGGCAGTTCGGATACCGGCGCCGATACGACGGGTATCGGTGCCGGGATTCGCAGCAGCGGCGCCGGGATCGAGGGGCTCGACCGCAATGGATCGGCTGGCGCGTCCGATCGCTGCAAGGGCGGCGGCGGGTGTTGCGGACCCGCCGCCGGGGTGGCGAGGGGATCAGGCGGTCTTCTCGGGGGCCGCGGCCCGGGCGCCGCCGCCGGGGAAGCGGGTGCGCAGATCGTCGTAAATCTGCCGGGCTCCCGGCACGCCGCGGCGGGCGGCCTCGCGCACGCTCTGGTAATAGGCGAGATCGGCCATCAGGATTTCATTGCCGAGGATGGTCATCGTGTCTTCCATATGCTCGGCGAGCGTCATGAAGTCCGGGAAGAAACTCATGAAGCGCGTGCGCAGCAAACGATCCTTGCGGACTTCGGCGGGGTCGACGAAACCCGGCTGGAATTCCGGGTTGGTGAGCATGTAGGCCTGAATCTTCTCGTCGAAGCCAACGGTCTTCTCACCGAGTTTCGCGAGTTCCTTGCGCTCCTGCGTAGTCAGGCCGATCAAAAACGGCAGCTTGCTGCGGGCTGCGGTCACGAGTGCGCGCAGCTCGGCGATGTCCTGGTCGATCAGTTCGGCGGAAATGCGGTTGTAGTCGGGCATGGTGGATTCCTTTTCAGGACGGTTGCGGACGTGTTCCATACTCCATGCAAGGACGGCCGCAGCGCGGGGTGCGGCCGTGGTCTCCGGGGCGCGACGGATGGTGGCTGGAGTGGCGCGAGTCTAGTCAGTGCCTGCCGGGCGGCAAGTGCCGGCGGGAGGAGTGGAATGACGATCCTGTCATGGATCGCGGCGCGCGCTGTCGG
>NZ_DAOLKE010000468.1:0-2304 GCF_035331805.1 Plasticicumulans sp.
AGACCCAGCTCACGCCCGAGGAAAAGCTCCTGCGCGCGATCTTCGGCGAGAAGGCCTCGGACGTGAAGGACACCTCGCTGCGCGTGCCGACCGGCATGGACGGCACCGTCATCGACGTGCGCGTGTTCACGCGCGACGGCGTCGAGAAGGACAGCCGTGCCAAGTCGATCGAGGCAGCCGAGCTTGCCCGCGTCAAGAAGGACCTCAACGACCAGCTGCGCATCCTGGAGGAGGACACCTTCCAGCGCGTCGAGCGCATGCTGATCGGCAAGACCGCCGAGGGCGGCCCGGATGGCCTCGCGGCCGGCGCCAAGATCGCCAAGTCCTACCTGCAGAAGCTGCCGCGTGACCGCTGGTTCGAGATCCGCCTGCGCGACGACGAAGCCAACGAACAGCTGGAGGCCTTCGCCGAGAAGCGCAAGCAGCAGCGCAAGGAGTTCGACAAGAAGTTCGAGGACAAGCGCGCGAAGCTGATCCAGGGCGACGACCTCGCGCCGGGCGTGCTGAAGATGGTCAAGGTCTACCTGGCCGTGAAGCGTCGCGTGCAGCCCGGCGACAAGATGGCCGGCCGCCACGGCAACAAGGGTGTCGTGTCGATGATCGTGCCCGAGGAGGACATGCCGTACATGGAGGACGGCACGCCGGTCGACGTGTGCCTGAACCCGCTCGGCGTGCCCTCGCGCATGAACATCGGCCAGATCCTCGAAACCCACCTCGGCTGGGCGGCGAAGGGTGCAGGCCTGCGCATCGGCCGCATGCTGCAGGCGAAGGCGGCGGTCGAGGACCTGCGCGCGCTGCTGCACGACATCTACAACACCACCGGCCAGCTCGATCAGGTCGATCTCGCGCAGTTCTCGGACGCCGAGGTCGTGCGCCTCTGCGAGAACCTGCGCGCCGGCGTGCCGACCGCGACACCGGTGTTCGACGGCTGCTCCGAGGACGAGCTGAAGGCGCTGCTGCGTCTGGCCGGCCTGGCCGAGACCGGCCAGACCCGGCTGATCGACGGTCGCACCGGTGACCCGTTCGATCGCGAGGTCACGGTCGGCTACATGTACATGCTCAAGCTCAACCACCTCGTCGACGACAAGATGCACGCGCGCTCGACCGGTCCGTACTCGCTGGTCACGCAGCAGCCGCTCGGCGGCAAGGCGCAGTTCGGCGGCCAGCGCTTCGGCGAGATGGAGGTCTGGGCGCTCGAGGCCTACGGCGCCGCGTACACGCTGCAGGAGATGCTGACGGTCAAGTCCGACGACGTGAACGGGCGCACCAAGGTCTACAAGAACATCGTCGACGGCGACCACCGCATGGAGGCCGGCATGCCCGAGTCCTTCAACGTGCTGGTCAAGGAAATCCGCTCGCTCGGCATCAACATCGAGCTGGATCGGGACTGACGAGAGCCCCGCGCCGCCCCCGGTTCAGTGCCGGGGCGGCGCGGCCGGCGGCTTGCGAACAGACAGAGCGGTCACGAGATGAAAGATCTGCTGAATTACCTCCCGAAGACGGAAACCCTCGACGACTTCGATGCGATCCGCATCGGTCTGGCCTCGCCGGACATGATCCGGACCTGGTCGTACGGCGAGGTCAAGAAGCCCGAGACGATCAACTACCGCACGTTCAAGCCGGAACGCGACGGCCTGTTCTGCGCCAAGATCTTCGGACCGGTGAAGGACTACGAGTGCCTCTGCGGCAAGTACAAGCGCCTGAAGCACCGCGGCGTGGTCTGCGAGAAGTGCGGCGTCGAGGTGACGCTCGCCAAGGTGCGCCGCGAGCGCATGGGCCACATCGAGCTGGCGGCGCCGGTCGCGCACATCTGGTTCCTGAAGTCGCTGCCCTCGCGCATCGGCCTGCTGCTCGACATGACGCTGCGCGACATCGAGCGCGTGCTGTACTTCGAATCCTTCGTCGTCATCAATCCGGGCCTGACGCCGATGGAGCGCGGCCAGCTGCTGAGCGACGAGAATTACCTCGACGCGATCGAGCAGTACGGCGATGACTTCGACGCGCGCATGGGCGCCGAGGCCGTGCACGAGCTGCTGAAGTCGATGGACCTCAAGGAGCTCGCCGGACGCCTGCGCGAGGAGCTGGTCGACTGCACCTCCGAGACCAAGCTCAAGCGCATTTCCAAGCGCCTGAAGCTGATGGAGTCCTTCATCGAGTCCGGCAACCATCCCGAGTGGATGGTCATGACCGTGCTGCCGGTGCTGCCGCCCGACCTGCGGCCGCTGGTGCCGCTCGACGGCGGACGCTTCGCGACCTCGGATCTCAATGACCTGTACCGGCGCGTCATCAACCGCAACAACCGCC
>NZ_DAOLKE010000469.1:0-2296 GCF_035331805.1 Plasticicumulans sp.
ACATCCCTGCTTTCCCCTGACACCGGAGCCCCCATGCCCGCCGCGATCGAGGTTCGCGATCTGGTCTACGACTACCCCGGCACCCGCGCGCTCGATCGCGTCGGCTTTGCGCTGGCACCGGGGTCGATCACGGCGCTGGTCGGGCCGAACGGGGCCGGCAAGACGACGCTGCTGCGCTGTCTCGCCGGGCTCGACGAACCGGCGGGCGGCGGCATCCGCATTGCCGGCATCGACATGCTCGCCGATCCGCGCGCCGCGCAGCGCGCGCTCGGCTACCTGCCCGATGACTTCGGCGTCTACGTCGACCTGAGCGTCGAGCGCTGCCTGCACTACGCCGGGGCCGCGCACGGACTCGAAGGCGGGGCGCTCAAGGAGCGCGTCGGCGAGGTCGTCGTGCAGCTCGATCTCGTGGAAAAGCTCAGGGCCCGCGCCGGCACGCTGTCGCGCGGCCAGCGCCAGCGGCTCGCAATCGCCCAGGCGATCCTGCACCGGCCGCGCGTGCTGCTGCTCGACGAACCGGCCTCGGGGCTCGATCCCGATGCGCGCAGCGAGCTGTCGTCGCTGATGCGCGCGCTCGGGGCCGCCGGCATGACGCTGCTGGTGTCCTCGCACATCCTCGCGGAGCTGGAGGCCTACTGCACGCACATGCTGGTGCTGCGCGCCGGCCGCATCCTCGAACACCGGGCCCTGACCGGCGGCGGACACCCCGCCGGCAGCGATGAGCCACCGCCGCGCCGGCTGCAGCTGCGCCTCGCCCGGCCCGATGCCCGCCTGCCGCAAGCCCTCGCCGGACTGCCGGGCTTCGAGCCGGTCGAGGCGACGGAACAGGAAGCACACGGCGTGTTTCGCGGCGACGACGCGGCACTGGCCGCCGCCCTTGCCACGCTGATCGCCGCCGGCCTGCCGGTCTGCGAATGCGCGACGCAGGCCGAGCGCCTGCAGGATGCCTATCTCGCCGCCGTGCGCGGTGCCGGGCACGCCGGAGTCCGCTCATGATCGCCCGCAACCCCGAATTCGTGCGCAACCTGTGGCTGGAACTGACGCCGCTGCGGCTGCTGACCATGCCGCTGCTGCTGGCGCTGATCTTCGTGATCGACGCGAACACCGGCAGTCCGCATCCGGCGAGCTACACCGCGCTGACGCTGTTTTTGCTGCTCACGGTCGCCTGGGGCGGCAAGCTCGCCGCCGACTCGCTGATCGCCGAGTACGCGCAGGGCACCTGGGACAGCCAGCGCCTGAGCGGCCTGAGCGCCGGGCAGATGACGGCCGGCAAGCTGTTCGGCGGCCCGGCCTTCGCGTGGTATGGCGGCGCGATCTGCCTGATCGTCCACGCCGTCGCGACACGCGCGCCGGTCGCGGTCACGCTGCGCACGCTGTTCTCGGCCGTGGCGCTGGCGATCAGTGTCCACGCGCTGTGCCTGCTGGCGACGCTGCTCGCCGCGCGACGCCTGCACAAGCCGGCACCGCCGCGCGGACTGGCGCTGCTGATCCTGCTGATCCTGGTGCCGTGGGTCTTCGGCCTCGCCCGCAACGAGGCGGCGCTCTCCGACGAGCCGGTGCGCTGGTACGGCCACGCCTGGGCCACCCTCGACTTCACGGCCTTCAGCCTGGCGCTGCTGCTCGGCTGGTCGGTGACCGGGCTGTACCGGATGCTGCGCGAGGAACTGGCCTTCCGCGATCCGCCGCTCGCGTGGCTCGGCTTCGTGCTGTGCGGCTGGATCTACATCGGCGGTTTCATCTGGCCGGATGGCCCGAAGCCGCTGACGCTGCACCTGTCGATCGCCGCGCTGTTCACCGGCGCGCTCAGCTATGTGCTGCTGTTCATCGAACGCAAGGACTGGCTGCGCCTGCGCCGGCTGCTCGCGGCCGTGCAGCAGACGCCGCCGGACCTGCCGCGCGCCGCCGCACTGCTGCCGCTGTGGCTGTGCTCGGCGGCGCTGACGGTCGCGGTCGCGCTGCTGCTGATCCTGCCGACCCTGCTGCTGCCGATCTCGGCGCAGCCGCTGCGCGAGCTGGCCGTGCTGCTCGGCTGGCTGCTGTGCTTCGGCCGCGACCTCGCGCTGGTGCTGGCGCTGCACTTCGGCAAGGACACGCGCCGCGCCGATGGCGCCGCGCTTTTGTACCTCGCCGTGCTCTACGGGCTGCTGCCGGTGCTGTTCCACGCGATGGACCTGCCGCAGCTCGTGCCGCTGCTGGTGCCGCACACGCTGTCCGAGGCGCCGTGGATGCTCGCGCTGGTGCTGCCGCAGCCGCTGGCAGCCGGGTGGTGGGCGTGGCGGCGCTGGCAGCGGCTGCC
>NZ_DAOLKE010000470.1:0-2285 GCF_035331805.1 Plasticicumulans sp.
ACGCGCACGGCGCCGGCGCCTACCAGCGGCTGCAGCCCGGCACGCTGCCGGCCGGCTGCGGCTGCGACCTGCCGACCGGGCTGCGCCCGCTGCTCCTGCCGCCCGGCGCCGGCAAGGGCAAGGTGCAGCCCGGCCCGCGCTTCTGGCCGCTGTCCACCCTGCTCGCCTGGCGACGCGGCGCAAGCGTCGCGCTCCCCGCGCACGACGAACCACCGAGCGAAACCCGCACGCACGTTGCACTGGCGCGCAACACGCTGGCCGCCGACCCCGGCCGCCTCTTCCAGAGCGATGGACTCGACTTCTCGCCGCGCCGGCGAGCCGACCGTCACGGCTTCACCGTCGAACAATGGATCTTCCTCGCCCGCTTTGCCCAGGACATCGCCCCGCGCTGGGTCACCTTTGGCGGCGAACGGCGGCTGTCGTGGCTCGCCGCGGCGCCGCGCGAAGTGCTCGCCGCGCCGCCCGAGCACCTTGCCGAACTCGCCGGCGCGCGCCGCCTGACGCTCAGCCTTGCCACCCCGGCGCTCTTCGCCGCCGGCTGGCGGCCCGCCTGGCTGAATGACGATCTTTGCGGCTGCCCGCCCGCCTGCCCCGACCTGCAGCTCCGCCTGGTTGCCGCCGCCGTCGACGGCTGGCTCTCCGTCTCCGGCTGGGACCTCGCCGCCGCCGGAGACGGCGCCGGCCGCCCCACCGCCGGCGCCAAAGCCGCCCGCAAAGCGGTTCCCGCCGGCGCCACCTACTGGTTCGAAGTCATCGGCGCCCCACCCGACGACTGGGCAGAACGCCTCTGGCTGGCGCCGATCGCCGACGACGAACAGGATCGCCGCGACGGCTTCGGCCTGGTCATCCCCGGTCTCTGGCCAACCCCGCAACAACAAGGAGAAGAAAGCGCATGCTGACCCAGATCTTTCACCTGCACGCCCTGAGCGCGCTGCACGTCGGCAGCGGCCAGGCGCTCGGCGCCGTCGACCTGCCGGTGGCGCGCGCCCGCGCGACCCACCTGCCGATCGTCCCCGGCTCGGCGCTGAAAGGCGTCCTGCGCGACGAATTCGCCGCCGACGAGCGGCAGCAGAAGACACTCCTGACGCTCTTCGGACCGCCGAGCATCGACTCTGGCGACGCCGCCTACGCCGGCGCGCTGGCTTTCGGCGACGCGCAGCTCCTGCTCCTGCCGGTGCGCTCGCTGGCCGGCATCGTCGCTTTCGTCACCTGCCCCTTCGTCCTCGCGCGCTACGCCGAAGACCTGCGCCGCGAAACCCTCGCCGCGCCGACGGCGGCGGCCGCCGGCGGCGCAGTCGGCGTCGTCCGCGCAGCGCCGACCGTCCGCGACCCCCCCGACGTTCCGCCGGTCGACGAGCAGCAGGCGCTCGTCTGCCAAAGCACGAAGATCATCGCCCAGCACAAACCCGGCACACTCGTCGTGCTCGAAGACCTCGACCTGCGGGCGAGCGGCCAGAACGCCGGCCCGCACGGCGCCGCGCCGGGGGCCGACGCCTGGGCCGAACGGATCGCCGCCCGCGTCCATCCCGGCGACAAAAAATGGCAGGCGCTGCTCGGCGAACGCTTCGCCATCATTTCCGACGCCGACTTCTCATTCCTCGCCGACACGGCGACCGAGGTACGCGCGCGCATCCGCATCGACGACTCGCGTGGCGTCGTCGACAACGGCGCGCTGTGGTACGAAGAAAACCTGCCGGCGGAGACCGTCCTCTGGGGCCAGATCGCTGCCGGCCCGGCGCGCGACGGCCAGCCGCTCGCCGCCGCGCAGACGCTCGCCGCCTTCCGCGCCGGTCTGGCCGGCAACGGGCACGGCGCACTGACGCTGCAGATCGGCGGCAAGGCGACGATCGGGCGCGGCCTCGTCCGCTTCGTCCTGCCGCCAGCGGCGGACAAGGCTGCCGGCGGAGACAAACGATGAGCCCCGCTCCGCGCACGCGCGCGCAGCGCCTGGCCGAAGCGGCGCTGACCCGAATCCGCGCCGTCGCCGCCGATTGGCCGGCGGACGGCCAGAGCCGCCCGTCGGCCGGCTCCTCGGCCGGCTTTTCACGCGCCCAATACAAAGCGCGCGCCGACCAGTTCCCGGTCCTCGTCATGCAGGCCGGATTGGCGCAGGCGCTCGGCTTTCTGCGCGCCAAGGCGGGCGACGCCGGCGGCGGCGACAACGCCTACCGGCGCTATCTGAACGATCTCGCCGTCGTCGTCGGCGCAAGCGACGGCGAGGCGCTGCAGCAACAGGCGATCGCCGCCCCACTGCCCGCCTACCGGCAACTCACCCGCCAGGTACT
>NZ_DAOLKE010000471.1:0-2248 GCF_035331805.1 Plasticicumulans sp.
GTCGGGGCCGCGGCCGGTGGCGATGCTCGCGAGCGGCCGCGGTGCCGGCCGCGCCAGCTCCATGGACCGCCCCGGCCTCGCCACGGCGCTCGACCGGCTGTACGCACCCGATGACGCGCTCGGGCGCGCCTGGCGCACCGGCCGCGCCGCGCGTGCCGAGCTGATGGCCGGCCTCAACGGCGCCGATGCCGGCGCCGATCGCGAGGCCGAAGACACCGCGCGCGGCTGGAGCGGCGACGCGATCCGGCTGGCGCGGCTGATGCGCAACGAACCGAAGCTGCGCGTCGCCGCGCTCACGCTCGGCGGCTGGGACACCCACATCAGCCAGGGCAGCGCCGAAGGCCAGCTCGCCCGCCGGCTCGGCCCGCTCGCCGACGGCCTCGCCGCCTTCGCGCAGGCCCTCGGACCGCTGCTCGCCGAAACCCTGGTCGTCGTGGTCTCGGAGTTCGGCCGCACCGTGCGCGAGAACGGCAACAGCGGCACCGACCACGGCCACGGCGGCGTGCTCTGGCTGCTCGGCGCCCGGGTGCACGGGGGCCGCATGCACGGCGACTGGCCGGGGCTCGGCGAAGCCGCCCGCTGGCAGGGCCGGGATCTGGCGGTCAGCACGGATTTCCGCACCGTGCTGTGGCGTGCGCTCGGCGCACACTTCGCGCTCGACGATGCCGCGCTCGCGCGCGTGCTGCCCGGCTTCAAGTTCCCTGCCGGGGCTCTGGACGGGCTGACGGGCTGACGCGAACCCGCACGCGCATCGCCCGGCCCTGCCCCGATCCTGACCGGCTCCCTTGTGCGGGGCGCGCGGCTCGGCCATCGTTTCCGTCCGTACCGGCGCGCCGCCGATCCGTACCGCACCGTACCGTGCCACCCGCGCGCCAGACCGATCCATGTTCCCGGGGGAGAAGAACGAGATGTCAGTCCGCTGCCGGTCGCTGCTGCATTGGTTCGCAGTGCTCGTGATGTGCACGGCCGGCACGACCGTGCCGGCCGATCCGATCGAGGTGAACCCGACCTACAAGGTGCACATGCTGTCGAAGCCGGCGGTCGTGCGCATCCTCGATGGCGCGATCGGCTTCATTCCGCTCGCCGACGGGCGCAAGGTCGAACTGCAGTCGATCAGCAGCGGCTCGGGCTTCTTCGTCTCGCCCGACGGCTACATCATGACCAATGCCCACGTGGTCTCGATGACGAAATCGGGCGACGAGGGCATCCGCCAGGAGCTGTTCAAGCAGTTCATCCTGAAGGCGCTGGCCAGCCGCAATATGCAGCCGACGCAGGAAAACGTCGCCGCGGTGCTGCGCTGGGCGCAGCAGAACGCCGGGCAGGTGACGCTCACGACCCGCGCCAACTTCGTGCTGCTGCAGGACGGCAACAAGCTGCGCTACGAGATCAAGTCCTACGGCGCACCGATGGGCGAGGAAGGCGGCCAGCTCACCGGCAAGGATGTCGCCATCCTCAAGGTCGAGACCCGCAACGCCCCGACGCTGCGCCTCGGCGATTCCGCGCGCATGCGCGTCGGCGATCGCGTGTTCGTGATCGGCTTCCCCGGCGCCGCCGATTCCGACCTGCTCGACAACCGCTCCTCGGTCGAGCCGACCACCAACGACGGCTCGATCTCGGCGGTCAAGACCACGGTCGACGGCATCCCGGTGCTGCAGACCAACACCAACACCACGCACGGCAACTCCGGCGGCCCGGTGCTGAACCAGAACGCCGAGGTCATCGGCCTGCTGACCTTCCGCGGCAACACCGTCAACGGTCAGGAAGTGCAGGGCTTCAACTTCATCGTGCCGTCGAACACCGCGCGCGAATACCTCGGCCCGGCCGGCACCACCAACACCGCCGGTCTGGTCGATCAGGGCTGGAGCGCCGGGCTGGAGCAGTACTGGGCCGGACACTTCCGCACCGCCAAGACCAAGTTCGAGGAAGTCGTCTCGCTGCAGCCGAACCACGCCGAGGCGCGCCGGCTGATCACCGAGACCCAGGAACGCATCCTGCGCGGCGAGGAAAAGCCCGACGCCCCGGCACCGGCCCCGCTGCCGATCGCACTGACGCCCCCGGCGCCGGGCCCGGCAACAGCGCCGGTGCCGACGCCCGCACCGGCCGCAGACGGCACCGGCACGACGCTGATCATCGCGATCGCCGCCATCGCCGTGCTGATCGTGATCGCGGTCGCCGTGCTGCTGCTGCGCAACCGCGGCGGCGGCCGGCCGGCACCCTAGGCGCCGCGTGCAGCGAAGCGCGCGAGCAG
>NZ_DAOLKE010000472.1:0-2245 GCF_035331805.1 Plasticicumulans sp.
CGTGCTCGATGGCGTCGGGTCTGCCGGGGCGCCACGGCTTCACGATGCCGCCCTCATAGCAGCGTGCAGCCGCTCGCCATCGGCGCAGCGGTCGCCGTAGCCGCGCCCGGCGCGGATACAGACGGCGCAGGTCCAGTGATGCGCGTAGAAGGCGGCAACGGCTGCGTGCTCAGCCGGCGTGCGCCAGGCGCCGAACGCGTCCTGAACGCGCCCGTCGTCAGGCCGGGGCGGTCGGGGCGCGTGCGGCTCGGGCGGGTCGTCGCCGGGATCGGCCGGCGGTCGGGTGCCCGGCGCCCACTGCCCGGACGCCAGCGTCAGCGACTCGAAGGCCTCGGCGCGGCTGCGCGGCTCGCAGTAGGCGCAGCGCCACGTCGGCGACGATGGCGAGCGCCACCAGCTAGGTGAGCCGCAGGCGCAGTGCCGGTCCGGCTCCGGTTCGGGGCAGGGGGGCATATACCCAATATCCCCAATATCCCCAATATCCCCAATATTCGCGGCGGGTCCGGGGGCAGGCTCGGGCGGGGTGGCTCTATACCCAATATCCCCAATATCCCCAAAATTCAGGGCGACGGGGGGTTTTTGGGGATTATGGGGATATTGGGTATAAGGGGGGCCGGCCTCAGCCGGTGCCCCCATCAGATCGCGCCAGCCCATCAGATCGCCCCCCGCAGCAGGTCGGGCCGTACCTGATACGCCGGTGACGGGCGGCCGGCGGCGCGGGCCTCGGCCTCGATCAGACGCAGATATCCGCGCTCCACCAGCATCGCGAAGGCCGGTTCGATGTCGGCGCGCGCCGGGAAACTGCCCTGCAGCGCCTTCCAGCCGTCGCGAGCGCGGAACGTGGTGTGCCGGGTACGCTCGATCCAGCGCCAGACCCTGCGCGCAGCCGACAGGCCGGGATCGGCCCCCATCAAGGCGAACGCGGCGAGCGCGTGCGCGGCGAGGGTCGCGGCCAGTTCGAGCGCCGCGCTCATCGTGGCCTCGCCGATCTCGGGCGGTATCTCGCCCGTGGCGTGCTCGGCGCAGTGCAGCAGGCCGGCGAGCCGTGCCGCAGCACCGGGCAGCTTGCCGGACCAGTCGCGGACGTGCTCGAAGCGCCCGCCGTCGCGCATGTCGATCTCGATGTGCCGCGCAAAGGCCTTCCACTCGATCCACGCGCCGCGGCTCAGGCTCAACGCATGCGGGTGTTCCTTCCCGGCTTCGTCCTTCGCGCGCTCGCGCTTGAGCAGCGCCCGCAGGCCGGTGTCGTAGGCATCGCGCACGCACTCAGGCACCGGTCGGCCGTCGAGCGTGCGATGCCCGAGCTTCGACGGCGGCAGCAGGTACAAAAAACGCCCGAGCAGGCCGCGCCCGCGGAATCCGGGCTTGGCTGCGAGGCCGGCAATCACGTCGGGCTGCGGCGATATGCCGATGGTCAGCGCCGGCGAGTTCATGTGCACCGGCGGGCGGCTGCCGCGGTCCACGCGCACCGGCGCCCCCGCGTGTGCCTGCAGGCACAGGTCGAGGTTCGGGATACCGTTCGAGTAGCGTCCGGCGAGGATGTCGAACAGCCCGCCCTCGTCGGACAGCAGCGCGATCCGCTCGGCGTTGCCGTGCATGACCGTGCCCAGGTGCTCCGGCGTGATGTCCTGCGCCCACAGCCGCGGCGGGGTTGGTATCTCGCTCAGGCCGGCCTCAAGGTCGGCGATGTCGCGCGTCAGATCGGCGCGGACGTTGTTGTCCTCGGTGCCGGCCGCTTTGGCGCGCAACTTGGCGGCGCGCGCCTCGATGGTCTTGCGCTCGCTGGTCAAGCGCGCGATCTCGCCGGCCATCGCCTCGGCTTCGTCGCGTTCCCACGCGGACAGCGGGGCAACCATCGCGCCCTGCACGGCCGTTTTTCGGTTCCCTGGCTCCAGCGCGCACAGCAGCCAGACGTTCAGGGGCTCGAAGTAGCCCGGTTCCGGTCGGACGCAGTAAACGCGCTGCACTGCCGCTGCGACCGCGGCCAGCCCGAAGGCGGCGGCGAGTTCGGGCGGCGTCTCGGTGGCGATGGCAACGGCGCGCGCCATCTCTCCGAGCCAGCCCGGCAGCAGGTCCGGGTTCAGCGCCGGCAGCGGCGGCGAGTCCAGCGGGATCAGGTCCGGCCAGCCGCTCGCCCCGTCGTCGATCTCCGGCCCGATCTCCGGCGCCTCGTCGATCAGCCGGCGCAGCGCCTCGATGCCGTCCTCGCGCAGTACGTCGGCAGCGTCACGCCCCATGGCGGCAG
>NZ_DAOLKE010000473.1:0-2237 GCF_035331805.1 Plasticicumulans sp.
CAGACGATCCGCCGCGGCACCACCATCTTCGCCACCATCACCTGCCTTACCTCCCCCCGCTGATTCTTCGTCTCGCTCCGGACCGCGACCATGCCGCGATCCGGCCGGGAGCGCGACGGGGTCACCGAGAGGATTTCGCTTTCGACGTGCAGCACGTCGTCCGGCCGGGTCGGCTGCGGCCAGCTCAGTTCGACGCCGGCGCCGATCAGGCCGCCGGCGAGCGGCAGGCCGCTGGTCACGAGCAGGCGCATCGTGATCGCGGCCGTGTGCCAGCCGCTCGCGGCGAGGCCGCCGAACAGCGAGCCCTGCGCGGCGGCCTCGTCGAGGTGGAAGTACTGCGGATCGAAGTCCCCGGCGTAGGTCTTGATCTGCGCGGCATCGAGTGCGTGTCCGGCGCTGACGTAGCGCGCACCGGGCACGAGATCATCGAGATAGAGCTTTTCGGGGGCGGTGGCGGTCATGGCGGGGTTCCTGCGGGCGGGGGCGATTCGCGGCAGGTTTGGTCGACGGACCCGCGCCCGGCAAGGCCGGCATGGCTGCGATGCAGGCGCGGCGCGCCGGGTCCGCGGCCCGGGTGACGGCTGCGGCTGCTGCGGCTGCAGCAAGCCTTGCGGGGAGCGGACGGCTACATTCCCGGGCGCGGTCCGTCCGGACCGCCGACGCAGCGGCGCTTCGCGCTGCCGCTGCCGAGGAACCGAAGCCCGGCTGCCGGTGTTTCGCCTGCCGTCCGCCCCGGAGTACCTGCCATGCGCCGCATCTGCAACGCCCGCATCGTCGCCACGCTCGGACCTTCGAGTTCCACGCCCGAGGTGATCCGTGCCCTCGCCGAGGCCGGTGCCGACGTGTTCCGCTTCAACTTCAGCCACGGCAGCCACGAGGACCATCGGGCGCGCATGCAGGTCGTGCGCGACATCGAGAAGGCCGTCGGCCGGCCGATCGGCGTGCTGCTCGACCTGCAGGGGCCGAAGCTGCGTGTCGGCACGTTCGCACAGGGGCCGGTGACGCTCGTGAAGGGCCGGAATTTCCGGCTCGATCTCGATCCGGCGCCCGGCGATGTCACGCGCGCGCCGCTGCCGCATCCGGAGATCTTCGCGGCACTGAAGCCCGGGGCCGACCTGCTGATCGACGACGGCCGCGTGCGCCTGCACGTCGAGCGCTGCGGCGCCGATTTCGCCGAGACCACCGTCGTTGCCGGCGGCATGGTCTCGAACCGCAAGGGCGTCAACGTGCCCTCGGTGGTGCTGCCGATCTCGCCGCTGACGGCGAAGGATCGCGCCGATCTCGAATGCGGGCTGGAACTCGGCGTCGACTGGGTGGCGCTGTCCTTCGTGCAGCGGCCCGAGGACATGGACGAGCTGCGCGCGCTGGTCGGGAATCGCGCCGGCATCCTCGCCAAGCTCGAAAAGCCGTCGGCGATCGAGCAGCTCACCGCCATCGTCGAGCGCTCCGACGCGGTGATGGTCGCGCGCGGCGATCTCGGCGTGGAGTTACCGCCCGAGCGCGTGCCGGGCATCCAGAAGCGCATCATCCACGCCGCGCGCAGCGCCGGGCGACCGGTGATCGTCGCCACGCACATGCTCGATTCGATGGTGCACGCACCGGTGCCGACCCGCGCCGAGGCTTCCGATGTCGCCAACGCCATCTTCGACGGCGCCGACGCGGTGATGCTGTCGGCCGAATCGGCCTCGGGCGACTACCCGGTCGAGGCGGTGCGGATGATGGATCGCATCATCCACGAGGTCGAACGCGACCCGGCCTGGCGGCGGCTGATGGATGCCAACCAGGCGGTGCCGGAGGCGACCACCGCCGATGCCGTCTGTGCGGCGCTGGCGCAGGTCACGCAGGTGCTCGGCATCGCCGCGACCGTCACCTACACCAGCAGCGGCTACACGGCGCTGCGCGCGGCGCGCGAGCGCCCCGAAGCCCCGATCCTCGGCCTGACGCCGAACCTCGCGACCGCGCGCCGGCTGACGCTGGTCTGGGGCGTGACACCGGTGCACGGCGAGGACATCCACGATGTCGCCGAGATGGTCGAGCACGCCAAGCGCGCCGCGGTCGCCCACGGCTACGCCGGCCCCGGCGATCGCCTCGCCATCGTCGCCGGCATGCCGTTCGCGCAGCCGGGCACGACCAACCTGCTGCATCTGGCGCAGATCGGCGAGGGCTGAGCCGTCCCTGCCGGGCGGCCCCGCCGGGCGGTCGCTGGGTCCCGGCGGGCCGGCCGGCGACCGCGCCGG
>NZ_DAOLKE010000474.1:0-2223 GCF_035331805.1 Plasticicumulans sp.
TTCTCGCGCCGCGCGCTGTATCTGCTGCTCGACAACGTCCGCGAGATGCAGGCCGACCACAACCGCGGCCTGCAGGTCGAGGGCATCGTCGTCAACCAGTTCCAGTCGCAGGCGCGGCTGCCGCGCCAGCTGGTCGAGGAACTGCGCGCCGAGGGTCTGCCGGTGCTCGATGCCTTCCTGTCGACCTCGGTCAAGATCCGCGAATCGCACGAACGCGCACTGCCGATGCTGCACCTCGACCCGCGTCACAAGCTCACGCAGGAATTCGAGGCCTTGTACGGCCTGCTGGCGGCCTGAGCTTGCACACGGCGGCCATGGAAGACCTCAAGACCCTGAAGCACACCGGGCGGACGCCCAGCCTCGATCCGCCGGTACTGCAGCGCCTGCGCGAGTTGCACGCGGCACTCGCGCGGCTGCCCGGCGGCCGTGATGTTCACGACGCGCTCGATCCGCTGCTGCGCGGCCTGTCGCCGGACCAGCGCGAGCGCATGCGCGAGCAGATCACCGGGCGCATCTTCAGCCGGCGCTCGTCATCATCACGCGGGCTGTGAGGCCCGAGGCGCGCCGCCCGCAGCCCCGGGTCGGTGCGCCGCGTTCCGCCGGGGCTGCGAACGAGGGGAACACCGTGTCCGATCGCGATCCGTCCGTGCCGGAGCTCGAGCGTTTTGAGCCCGGCCCGCGCTATTCCGAGGCCGTGGCGGCCGGTGGGCTGGTCTTCCTCGCCGGTCAGGTGCCCGAGGACCCGGAGGCCGGCATCACGCAGCAGGCCGCCGAGGTGCTCGCCGCCATCGAGCGGGCGCTGGCGCTGGCCGGCAGCACGCGCGCGCGGCTGGTGTCGGCGACCATCTACCTGCGCGAGATGGCCGACTACGCGGCGTTCAACGCCGTCTGGGATGCGTGGCTCCTGCCGCATCCGGCACCGGCGCGCGCCTGCGTGCAGGCGCTGCTCGCCGATCCGCGCTGGCGCGTCGAGGTGCAGGTGGTTGCGGCGCGCTGAAGCCGCGGGTGGTTCCCCGTTCATTTCCTGCCTTTCGCTGGCATGTTCCGGAGATTGTCGATGCGCTGTCCGTGCCTGATCCTCGCCGCCGCGCTCTGGCTCGGCGGCCCGGTCGCCGTTGCCGATGCACCGGCGCCGGCGCCCGAGGCCGCGAGCGGCTGGACGCCGAAGACGGCCGTGCAGGCGCGCGAGTTCATGGTCGCCGCCGCGCATCCGCTGGCGGTCGAGACCGGTCGCGACGTGATCCGCCGCGGCGGCTCGGCCGCCGATGCCGCGATCGCGATGCAGCTGGTGCTCGGCCTCGTCGAACCGCAGTCCTCCGGGCTCGGCGGCGGCGCCTTCGTGCTGTACTGGGATGCCGCGGCCGGGCAGGTGAAGTCGCTCGACGGCCGCGAGACCGCGCCGATGGAGGCCGACGGCCGGCTGTTCCTCGATGCCGACGGCCAGCCGCTCGCCTTCCTCGATGCCGTGATCGGCGGCCGTTCGGTCGGCGTGCCCGGCACGCCGAAGCTGCTCGCCGAGCTGCACCGGCGCTGGGGCCGGCTGCCGTGGACCGAGCTGTTCGCGCCGGCGATCCGGCTGGCGCGCGAAGGCTTCCCGGTGTCGCCGCGGCTCGCCGGCGCCATCGCCGCGCTCGGCGATGGTGGCAGCTACCGCGACGGCTTCGGCAACGATGCCGCGCGCGAGCTGTTCCTGCACGCCGACGGCACGCCGCTGCGCGCCGGCGAGCGGCTCGTGAATCCGGCCTACGCCGACACGCTGGCGACGCTGGCCGCCGAAGGCGTCGGGCCGTTCTATCAGGGGGCGATCGCCGAGGACATCGTGCGCACGGTCGGCTCGCACGCGGCCAATCCCGGGCGCATGAGCACGGGCGATCTGGCCGCATACACGGTGCGCGAGCGCGTGCCGGTGTGCGCGCCGTACCGGCAGTGGCGGGTGTGCGGCATGGGGCCGCCGAGTTCGGGCGGCGTGACGCTGCTGCAGATGCTCGGCATCCTCGAACGCCTGCCGCCGCCCCCGGCCGGGCAGCCGCCGGCGCTCGCGGCGCTGCACCGCTTCGCCGAGGCCGGGCGGCTCGCCTATGCCGATCGCGAACGCTATCTGGCCGATCCGGACTACGCGCTGGTGCCGGTCGAGGGCCTGCTCGATCCGGATTACCTCGAAGTGCGCGCCGGGCTGTTCGATGCGCAGCGCTCGCTCGGCCGCGCTGCGGCCGGCAGTCCGCC
>NZ_DAOLKE010000475.1:0-2204 GCF_035331805.1 Plasticicumulans sp.
CGCTGTTGTTCGCGGTCGACCGTGCCCGGCCACGGCGGCGGAGCGCCGGTGTCGCCGGTGTCGCCGGTGTCGCCGGTGTCGCCGGTGTCGCCGGTGTCGCCGGCGGCAGTGGCGGCGTGCGCCGCGGCGTACGCTTCGCTGCGGTCGTCGAGCACTTGCGTGCGCAGCAGGCCGGCGAGCGACGAGGGCCAGGGGAAATGCGCGGCGTCGCGGCCGCCGACGCCGAATGGCCGGCCGGAGCGGAAGACGAGCGGTGCGCGCGGGACGATCAGGTAGTCGTACATCGTCGGCGCGGTGGACGCCGGCGGGGAGTGTTCGGCGCGGGGGGTCGGGTTCATCAATGGCTTTCCAGAAAAGCGCCGATTTCGGCTGCCGAGCGGGCCGCCAACCAGCGCGCGAGGATGAGCTCGTCGCCCAGCCGGTGCAGGGCGCCGGGGTCGTCGGCGGCGGCGAGCGGGGCGAGCGCCGCCTGCCGCTCGGCCAGCAGGTTGCGCGTTGCGTGGTCGATCCGCTCGCCGCCGCCGCCCTGGCGGGCGCGCGCCAGCAGACGGAGGAACTCGCCTTCGGCGACGCCGGCTCCGGCGCCGATCGCCCGGCAGTGCAGGCCAATGGCGCGCGTGTCGAAGGCGAGGCGGCCGGGCAGCCGGTGCGCGGCGTAGGCGGCTTGCCAATGATCGAGCGCGGCGCGCCCGTGTGCGTCGGCGAAAGACAGGCGCAGGCCGACTTGCGGTCCGCTGCGCAGGCTGAGCAGCAGGCCGAGCGCATTGCCGGGCGCCGCCGGACCGCCTTCGCCCTTGGCCAGGCGCTCGGCGTCGGCGGCGCGCTGCCGGATGACGGCGAGCGGTTCGAGCACGTGGCAGATCGCCGCGCCGACGCGCAAGGTCGGCGGCGGTGCGCCGTCCGCCGGCGGCGGCAGCGCGCCGACGACTTCGGCCAGCGCCTCGGTGAAGGCGTCGTGCAGATCGAAGGCGCCGTGGACGACGCCGGCGAGCGGGAAGTAGAGCGTGAGGTCGTCGCCGCCGGCAAAGACGCATTGGCCGGCGACTTCGCGCGCGATTCCCGGCACGCGGTCGGCAAAGGCGGCGACGGCGCGGGAAATCCGCTCATGCTCTTCTGCCGAGCGGGCGCGGTCGACGAGGCGCCCCATGCGGTCGCCGTCGGCGATGACGAGCACCGCATAGGGACACGGCTGACCGTGGTCGCGCCAGATCGGGCGCAGCGTGCGGCGCAGTTCAGCGAGCGCGGCCAGCGCGGCCGGCTCGGCGCGCCGCTCCTGCTCGGCGACGGCGATGCGTTCGGGAAAGAGCAGGCCACCGTCGTAGGGGAAGCCGGCGTGCGCGGTATCGAGGGCGCGCGTCGCGAGGTTGAGCGCCGGGTCGAGCAGTTTTTCGTAGGCGGCGCAGAGCGTGCTGCGGCTTTTGTCGTCGAGTCCGCCCAGCCAGCCGTGCGCGGCAAAGCGGCTGAGCGCGGTGAAGCGCTCGTTGCGCCCGACAACGCGTTTGATGCAGCCGAGCGCGTCGAGCTGCTCGCCGCGAGCGAGGCCGAAGCGGGCCGGGAAGCTCTCGCCGGCGGGCAGTTCCGGCAACACCGACTCGCGCAGGCCGTCGAACGAGCACTTGGGGATGCCGGCGCCCTTGTCGGACGCCGCCGGCGGGAACATCGGTGCGAAGTCGCGCGTGTGCTTGCGCGCGGCGAGCGCGCCTTTGAGCTTGTCGTAGGCGATGCGGTACGGCGTTCGCCCGTCGCCCGACGCGTCGGCGGCTTCCGCCACGCGCGCCCAGGCGGCATAGCTGTCGATCGCATCCTCGACCTGGCGCGTCCAGAAGTCCTGGCGCAGCCTGATGCGTGCGCCGTTACTGCCGCGCTGCCAGTCGTCGAGCGCGTTGTCGGCGAAGACACGCAGATGAGCACGCGCCTTGTCCTGCGCTGCGCGCGCGAGCTCGCGCACCGCCGCCTCGTCCGCCGCCTCGACCTTCGCCAGCAGGATGTTCGACAGATTGCTGTTCTCGTCCGGCGACGCTCTGCGCACGCGCGCCGCCAGCGGATAGATGAGCTGCGCGCCGTTGTCGAGCAGATGCCGCGCCGTCGCGCGGACGAGTTCGGAGAGCAGATGGCTGCCCGCCCACAGGTCGCGACTGCGCCGCGCGGCGGCGATGAAGCCCTGCACCGGGCCGATGGCGATTTCGAGGAGCCAGGTGCTCATT
>NZ_DAOLKE010000476.1:0-2200 GCF_035331805.1 Plasticicumulans sp.
GCCGGAGCGGCGCCCGCCGGCGCCGGCGCAGCGGCGGCCGGCATCGGCATGGCCATCGGCGGTGCCTGCATCAGCACCGGCGTGGCGGCGCTCGCGGCCGGATGGCGCGAGATGCGCACGGCCTCCTCGCCTTCCTTGATCTCGATTTCGGCGATGCCGGATTCCTCCAGCAGTTCGATGAGCTTCTTGATCTTGCGGATGTCCATGGATGTCCTATGCCGGCTTGCGGGCTGCGAGGTGACGGTCCGCCGCTGCCAGGGCGAGTTCGTAGCCCTGGGCGCCCAGTCCGCAGATCACGCCGAGCGCCACGTCGGAGAAATACGAATGGTGGCGGAAGGGTTCGCGGGCGTGGACGTTGGAGAGGTGGACCTCGATGAACGGAATCGCGACGGCCAGCAGCGCGTCGCGCAGCGCCACGCTGGTGTGCGTGTACGCGGCGGGATTGATGACGATGAAGTCGGTGCCGTCGGTGCGCGCGGCGTGGATGCGCTCGATCAGCGCGTGTTCGGCGTTGCTCTGGAAGAAGTCGAGCGCATGCCCCTGCGCGGCGGCGAGGGCTTCGCAGTTCTGGCGGATGTCGGCCAGCGTCTGCGCGCCGTAGGTCGCGGGTTCGCGGGTGCCGAGCAGGTTCAGGTTGGGGCCGTTCAGCACCAGCAGCTGCGCCATCGGGAAGGGACTCTCGCCAGGGAGGGCGGCGCGCTCGGGCGCCCGGAACGGGGAAGGCGCGCGATTCTGCCGTAACGATCCGGCACTGTCCATCGGGCGGATGCCGGGCTTTGCGCATGACTTCGCGAGCAACGTCGCCGAACGCGCGGGAATCGCGCGTGACAATTCCTTCATGGAGCCGGTGCGGCGGGCGGCCGCGGACTCAGCTGCCGACGCGCCCGAGCAGTTCGGCAAACGGCTCCGGGCCGACGAAACCGACCGTGCGCAGTTCGGTGCGCTCGCGGCCGTCGGCGCCGAAGATCAGGATCGCCGGCGGCCCGACCAGACCATAGCGGCGCAGCAGCGCGCGGTCATCGGCGGAGTTGGCGGTGACATCGGCCTGCAGGCGCACGAACCCGGCGAGCCGCGTGCGCACCTGCGGGTCCGGGAAGGTGTCGCGCTCCAGTTCCTTGCAGGCCACGCACCAGTCGGCATAGAAATCGAGCAGCACCGGCCGGCCGCCGGCGGCGGCGATCTCGGCATCGAGTTCGGCGAGGCTGACGATGCGCCGGAAGGCCAGGCCGTGCGCGGCTTCGGAATTGCCGCCGGCCGCGACGATGCCGGCCAGCGGCCGCAGCGGATCACGCGCACCGGCCGCCACGCCGATCAGCAGCAGCGCGCCCTGCATCAGCAGCACGAGGCCGAGGCCCTTGATCAGCGTGCGCCACCACGGCGCGCCCTGCGGGATCGGCTGCAGCGCGCCCATGTAGGTGGCGCTGACCACCAGCAGCACCGCCCAGGCCAGCATGATCAGCGCCGCCGGCAGCACGCGATCGAGCATCACCAGCGCCACGGCGAGCAGCGCGACGCCGAACACCGCCTTGACCTTGTCCATCCAGTGCCCGGCGCGCGGCAGGAAGTGTCCGGCGCTGGCGCCGATCGCGAGCAGCGGCACACCCATGCCGAGGCTCATCGCGAACAGCGCCGCGCCGCCGAGCAGCCGGTCGCCGGTGCTCGCGATCACCGCCAGCGCGCCGATCAGCGGCGGCGCCACGCAGGGACCGACGATCAGCGCCGACAGCAGGCCCATGATCGCGACGCCGGCGTAGTCGCCGCCGCGCTGGTGGCCGGAAATCTCCGAGAGCCGCGCCTGCAGCGCGCCCGGCAGCTGCAGCTGGTACAGCCCGAACATCGACAGGGCGAGCGCCACGAACAGCAGCGCGAAGGCGATCAGTACGCCCGGGTGCTGGAAGGCCGCCTGCAGGTTCTCGCCGAAGCTCGCGGCGACGACGCCGGCGACCGTATAGGTCGAGGCCATCGCCAGCACGTAGACCACCGACAGTCCGAAGGCGTGGCCGCGCGTCGTGTGCCGGCCGCGACCGACGATCAGGCCCGACAGGATCGGCACCATCGGGAACACGCAGGGCGTGAACGACAGCAGCAGCCCGAAGCCGAAGAACGCCGGCAGCGCCAGGAAGCGCTCGTTGCGCAGCATGCGCGCCATGCGGTCCTGTTCGGGTTCGGGCGCCGGCGCCGTGGCCGCCGGCGCGGCGCC
>NZ_DAOLKE010000477.1:0-2172 GCF_035331805.1 Plasticicumulans sp.
GCATCGGCCGGATCGGTGTCCGGCGCGAAGAAGTTCGGGTCGATGAATTCGATGAAGCGCTTGGCCTGGGGGGTCAGGAATTTTCCGCGACGCATCGCCACGCCATAGGTGCGGCGCGGGAAATAGCGGTTCAGCGACAGCGACGACAGCTTGTCGTCCGGCGTCAGGCAGATGCCCGAGACGATCGAGATGCCGAGGCCCATCTCGACGTAGCGCTTGATCACCGCCCAGCCGCCGGCTTCGAGCCGGACGTTCAGGCTCAGGTTCTGCGCCTGGAAGGCGAGCTCGACCATCGACAGCGTGTTCAGGCCGCGCGGCGGCAGGATGAATTCGTAGGGACTGATGTCGGCGAGCGACACTTCGAGGCGGCCGGCGAGCGGGTGTTCGAGCGGCGTGATCAGCGTCTGGTCGTAGGCGTGGATCGGCTGGTAGCTCATGTCGTCCGGCACTTCCCGGAACGATCCGACCGCGAAATCAACCTCGTCCTCGCGCAGCAGCCGCAGGCCCTCGCGCCCCGGCACATTGTGAAAGCGCACGCGGATGCCGGGGTGCGCGGCGCTGAAGCGCGTCACCACGTCGGGCAGCAGGTAGAGGATCGTGGCTTCGCCGGCCGTGATGTTGAGCTCCCCCGACTCGACGCTGCCGCGCCGGGCGAGGAAGGTCTCGGGCAGGCCATCGAGGCCTTCGAGCAGCGGCAGTGCCATCTCGTAGAGGGTCTGGCCCTCGGGCGTGAGCCGGATGCGCGGGCCGCGGCGTTCGAACAGCGTTACGCCCAGCTCCCGCTCAAGCGCCTGAATCTGCAGGGAGACAGACGGCTGGCTCAGGAACATGCGCTCGGCCGCCCGCGAGATGCTGCCGGTCTGCACCGCATAGCAGAAGCCGCGCAACTGCTGCAGCCGGTTGTGTTTGTAGTAGTGGCGGGGCAGCGGCGAATTCATCGTCGGCGGGCAGATGTTGACTGTCTTATATTGATGGCGTGAATGTTTAGTATTGACGATTGAGCCTTGTCAATTGCTGCATAGCCACATTAGACTGCGCGCAATTTCTCGGTACGCGATCACGTTTCGCGATGTGAAATTACATGAAGCGCCGTTCATCATCCCGGCGCCTGTTTCGCGCCACACCTCTTGTTACTGGAGAACCGTCGCATGCCGCACCTGAGCCTTGAGCAGCTGAAGAACGACTGGGCCGAAAATCCGCGCTGGAAGGGCATCACCCGTGCCTACTCGGCCGAAGACGTTGTCCGTCTGCGCGGCACTGCCGGCGTCGAGTACACGCTGGCCACGAAGGGCGCCGAGAAGCTCTGGAAGTACCTGAACACCGAGCCGTTCATCAATGCGCTGGGCGCGCTGACCGGCAACCAGGCCATGCAGCAGGTCAAGGCCGGCCTGAAGGCGATCTACCTGTCGGGCTGGCAGGTCGCGGGCGATGCCAACCTCGCCGGCGCGATGTATCCCGACCAGTCGCTGTATCCGGCCAACTCGGTGCCGGCCGTCGTCGAGCGCATCAACAACACGCTGATGCGCGCCGACGAACTGCACCATGCCGAAGGCAACGACTCGATCGACTTCTTCCAGCCGATCGTCGCCGACGCCGAGGCCGGCTTCGGTGGCGTGCTGAATGCCTTCGAACTCATGAAGGCCATGATCAAGGCCGGCGCCTCGGGCGTGCACTTCGAGGACCAGCTCGCCTCGGTCAAGAAGTGCGGCCACATGGGCGGCAAGGTGCTGGTGCCGACCCGCGAAGCCGTCGAGAAGCTGACCGCCGCGCGTCTGGCCGCCGACCTCATGGGCGTGCCGACGCTGCTCGTCGCCCGTACCGACGCCGAAGCCGCTGACCTGCTGACCAGCGATGTCGACGACAACGACAAGCCGTTCTGCACCGGCGAGCGCACCGTCGAAGGCTTCTACCGCGTCAAGCCGGGTCTGGAGCAGGCGATCAGCCGCGGCCTGGCCTACGCGCCGGTCGCCGATCTGGTCTGGTGCGAGACCGGCAAGCCGGATCTCGAGTACGCGCGCAAGTTCGCCGAGGCGATCCACGCGAAGTTCCCGGGCAAGATGCTGGCCTACAACTGCTCGCCGTCGTTCAACTGGAAGAAGAACCTCGACGACGCGACCATCGCCAAGTTCCAGCGCGAGCTGGGCGCGATGGGCTACAAGTTCCAGTTCATCA
>NZ_DAOLKE010000478.1:0-2160 GCF_035331805.1 Plasticicumulans sp.
AGGCGGCCGTCGCCGGCGCGCAGTTCGCAGGCATGGCCGGCGCCGGGGCCGTCGCGATGCACGCCGAGCAGCCCGACGTGCAGGGTTTCGCCGACGTTGAGGTTGCCGAACCACGCGATCTCGCGCACCGCCGTCGTCTGCTGCGGCGCTTCGTGCCACCAGTCCCAGGCGGCGCGATCGAGCACGGCGGCGAAGTTCGCGAAGTACAGGAAGCCGGCACCGTTGAAGTCGTTGCGCGGACACGGCGTGAACGAAAACCGCAGCGTCGCCGGCGGCGCGAGCAGACCTTCGGCATCGAGGTCGACGCCCGCGCGCAGCGCCCGCACGCGCTGCGCGAGCGGCGGCAGGCCGGTGTCGCCGTCGGACTGGCCATTGTCGGCGGCATCGTCGGTCGCGTCGCCGGTCGTGTCGCCGGTCGTGTCGGCCGGCACCGACACGCGCGCGACGCTGTGGTTGTCGCCGGGGCGCAGGCGGCCGACGAAGGTCGACAGCAGCTCGACGCGCGCGATGCGCTGCGGGCCGATCAGCAGGTCGTGGACGCTCAGGTGCCGGGCCGGACCGGGCCGTGACAGCCGGGTCTGCACGTCGAGGCGGTCGTGCTCGCGCGCCGCACCGAGCCGCGCCTGCGTCAGCCGCAGGCCGAGGAAGGCGGCATAGGCGCTGCGGCCGTCGGCGTCGCGGAAGTCCGGATCGGCGAGCCCGAGCCGGGCGGCGATCGCGAGCCAGTGCCGGTCGCCGCAGTCGCGCAGCAGCCAGGTTTCGGAGAGGCCCGCGTACGCGAGCTGCGGCATGCCGAGGCGCGTCATCCGGCGAGCGCCTCCGGCGCGGCGCCGGCGAGCTGCGCGAGGCGCGCGCCGATGCGTGCACTCAGGTATTCGGCATCGCGCCCGACGCCCGAGAAGCGGCCCGAACCCCAGGTGTGCAGCCACGGCAGGCCGATGAAGTACAGGCCCGGCTGCGGCGTGACGCCGCGCACGTGCGCCGGGTAGCCGCGGCCGTTGAACACCGGCGCGTCGATCCATCCGTAATCGGCGCGGTAGCCGATGCACCAGATGACGCTGGTGATGCCGGCGCCGGCGAGATCGAGGCTTGCGGCTTCCTCCGGCGGCGTCCAGAGCGGCTGATACGTGCTCGCCGGTTCGGCGGTGACGAGGCCGAGCTTCGCGATCCATTCGTCGATCGAGGCGTTGATGCGGTTGTACGTGGCATCGGCCGCGTCGAGGTGCGCGCCGAGGTTCGGCGCGAAGCGCATCGTGCCGTCGCGCACGTCGAGCATCTGGCCGTACAGGCGCATGCCTTCGAGCGCGAAGCGGCGCAGGTCGATGTCGCGTCCGCCGTCGCGGCCGGTCACGTAGTGGTTGGTGTTGTCGCGCACGCCCTCGCGCAGCGGGTGTTCGTGCACCGGCAGGTCGTAGTAGCCCATGTCGGCGAGCCAGTCGACCACGTCCCGGCCGCGGTAGAAGCGCGCGCAGCGCGGGGCATCGCCGGTGGCGAGGTGCACCTGCCGGCCGGCCAGGTGCAGGTCCTCGGCGATCTGCGCACCGGACTGGCCCGAGCCGACGACCATCACGGCGCCGGGCGGCAGCGCCGCGGCGTTGCGGTACTGCGCCGAGTGCAGCTGCACGAGGCCGGCGGGCAGGCGTTCGGCGCAGCGCGGCACGACCGGCTGCTGGTAGCCGCCGCTGGCGACGACGACCTGATCGGCCGTGCAGCGGCCGGCGCTGGTCACGGCCTCGAAGCGGCCGTCGTCGCGCAGGTACAGGCGCTCGACCGCGACCCCCTCGCGCAGCGGCGCCCGCACCCGCGCGGCGAAGCGTTCGAGGTAGTCGAGGATCTCGCCCCGGTTCATGAAGCCGTGCGGGTCGTCGCCGTCGTACGGATGGCCGGGCAGCGCGCACTGCCAGTTCGGCGTGACCAGCGTGAAGTGGTCCCAGCGCTGGTCGCGCCAGGCATGCAGCGCGGTCTCGCGTTCGAGCACGACATGACCGATGCCGGCATGACCGAGGTAGTGGCTGACCGAAAGTCCGGCCTGCCCGCCGCCGATGACGAGCACCGGTACGTGGGCGGGAACGGGCGCGGGAACGGAAGCAGGAACGGCGGGGCGGACGGGGGCGTGCGGATTCATCGGCGGATACCTGTCGGGGCGGGGGCGGCGGGGGC
>NZ_DAOLKE010000479.1:0-2159 GCF_035331805.1 Plasticicumulans sp.
GAACCTCGATCGCGGCGGGCATGGGGGCTCCGGTGTCAGGGGAAAGCAGGGATGTCGCAGACAGTAACGGTATCGCGCGGTCGGCATCGGAATGACAAGTGACGCTCAGCCGGCATCAACCGCCGTACCAGTGATGCGGGCATCCAGCAGTTCGAGGGCGAGCGCGCGTTCGCGGACGCTGCCACCGCGTACGGCGTCGAACAGGGCGAGCAGTTCGTACAGCGCTGGATTTCGCTGCGCAGCGGCGGGGACGCTCGGGTACAGCGGGTGCAGCGTGGCGCCGCGGACGGTGCCGTGCTTGTACGGCCACGCGGGCACCGGGTCGGTACCGGGCAGGATCGTGCGGTTCAACGGCGCAGCGGCATATCCGGTCGGCAAACCGCGGGTCAGGCTGCCGCGGGTGGCCGGAAAGCAGTAGGGCGCGCCGAACTGCACGAAGCGCCGCAGCGCCTCGCGCACGACGGCCGGCCTGCCGGCGGCATCCTTGCTGGCAAGGCGTGCAGCGACGGCACGTTCGACGGCGGCGTGGACTTCGGAAGCGGTCATGCCGAGTTCGGCAGCCAGCGCGGCGTAGCTCGGGGCAGGTCCGGCATCGAGGCTCAGGCGCAGCAGGACGACGAGATCCTGCGGACGCAGCGTCAGTTGCGGGTTGGATTTGGGCGCCGGCACCGGGGGCCTCATTCGCTATTTGCGAATGGCGAATGTAGCAAAATGAGGCATGAAGTGGTTGAGGGTTGATGCTGGTTGCGGACAGCCGACGCTGGCGGCTTCGGTGTCTGCCAGCGCATGGAAACGCATCATCGGCAGCGTCGAGGAGATCGACGACAGACATGGCAGCCTCCCGCACCGGCTGGACGCGCTGCCTCCAGACCGGTGCAGGGTGTGGGAGCAAGCCCCGGCTCAACCCGCCGCCGCTACCATCTTCGGCGCAGCCGCGATCGCCTCCTTCATCGCCACCCGGTAGAACAGCCCGCCGAGCGCGCAGCCGATGAACCAGTTGAAGTCGGCGAGCACCTTGACGCCCGACAGCGTGATGATCACGCCGACGATCACCGCCGGCACCAGCGCCCATACCGCGCGGCGGTTGACGCCGTTGTCATACCAGTAGGTGTCGCCGGGGCGATCGCTGTAGAGCGCCGGGATGTCGATCACCTGCTTGCGCACCAGATAGAAGTCCACGAGCAGGATGCCGAACAGCGGGCCGATGAAGGCGGCCAGCATGTCGAGCGTGTAGTGGATCACGTCCGGCGAATTGAACAGGTTCCACGGCGTGATGAACACCGAACCGACCGCGGCGATGAAACCGCCGGTGCGGAAACTGATGTGCTTCGGTGCGACGTTCGAGAAATCAAAGGCCGGCGACACGAAGTTGGCGACGATGTTGATGCCGATGGTCGCGGTCACGAACGTGAAGGCGCCGAGCACGGCGGCGAGCGTGTTGTCGATTTTGCTGACGGTTTCGATCGGGTCCGTGATCATGTGGCCGAACACCGGAATCGTGCCCGACACGGTGATTACCGTCACCACCGAGAAGGCCAGGAAATTGACCGGCAGGCCCCAGAAATTGCCGCGCTTCACTTCGCCCATGGTTTTGCCGTAGCGCGAGAAGTCACCGAAATTCAGCATCGGGCCGGAGAAATACGACACGACCAGCGCCACGGCCGTAAGCATCATGCCCAGGGATTCGAGGCCGCTGTACCTCACCTCGCCGAGGTTCAGGCTGATGTTGTCCGGGCCGGCCTTCCAGACGATCCAGCCGGCGAGCAGGAACATCACCACGTACACCGCCGGACCGGCCCAGTCGATGAAACGCTTGATCGCTTCCATGCCGTGCCAGAACACCAGCGCCTGCAGCACCCACATGGTCATGAAGCCAAGCCAGCCGAGATGCGAAAGCCCGAGGAATCGGTCGTGCGCCAGGCTTTCGAGGCCGGGGAAGAAGCGCAGCAGCACGATGGTCAGCGCCGACGAGGCGAGGAAGGTCTGGATGCCGTACCAGGCCACCGCGATCAGGCCGCGGATGATCGCCGGGATGTTCGCGCCCCAGACGCCGAACGACATCCGGCAGGCGACCGGATATGGCACGCCGGCCTGCTGGCTCGGTTTCGCGACCAGATTGCAGAGCACGTTGACGAGGCAGATGCCGACCAGCAGCGACA
>NZ_DAOLKE010000480.1:0-2151 GCF_035331805.1 Plasticicumulans sp.
CGGCCCGCACGCGCGCGCCCCAGCCGCCGATCGCCTCGTAGCGCGCGTGCAGCTCCCCGAGCTTCAGCCCGCAATGCTCCGGGTCGGCCTCGGCGGCGGCGAGTGCGGCCTCGACCTCGCGCAGCTCGGCATCGCCATCGAGCGCGTAGTCGATCGCCGCGCTGTCGACGCCCGGCGTTTCCTGCGCGACGTGTGCAATCACCCACTTCGGCGGCATCTGCACGTCGCCCGAGTCGGCATGCAGCTCGCCGCGCAGCAGCGCGAACAGCGAGGACTTGCCGGTGCCGTTGGCACCGGTCACGCCGACGCGCTGGCCGGGGAAGATCGTCAGCGACACCTGCTCGAACAGCGGCCGGGTGCCGCGGCGCAGGGTCAGGGACTGGAGCTTGAGCATGATCGGGAGCGAAGCGGTCGTGTCGGAGGATCGGCCACCTTAGCAGCGCGGCTTCGCAGCGGGCAGGGTGGCGGCGCGCCTCCGTTGAACAGGCGAGCGCTTTTACCGGACATCAACCGTCAGGCCGCGATGCCGTGGGCGATGTGTCCGAGCAGCCTCTCGACCTGACGCGCACCCTCGTCGGTATCGAGACGGTTCAGCGGCGATGCCCCGGCCAGCGCCGTCGTCGGCCGGCGCAGCCAGAGCAACGCCTTGTCGCGCGTGCCGAAGGTGTCGATGGCCATCTGCAGCAGACGTGCCTTTGCAGTTGCGTTCATCGCGGGTCAGTCTCCGGTCGATCGTGAACATGCCTGCCTTCCGGATCGCGGCTCCGGCCCCACCAACGCCTGCCCGATCAGCGATGATGCGCCGCCCCCGCCACCCGCCATCCCGACCATGCCCGAACTCGCGCTGCCGATCTTCCTGCTGACCTACGTCGTCGTCGCGCTCGGGCGCTTGCCGGGCTGGCGCATCGACCGTGCCGGCGCGGCGCTGGTCGGTGCGGCGGCGATGATCGCCTGCGGCGCGCTCGATTTCGACGAAGCCCTCGCCGCACTCGATGCCGACACGCTGGTACTGCTGTTCGGCATGATGATCGTCGTCGCCAGTCTGCGGCTGTCGGGGTTCTTCCGCGTTGTCGAGGCCGCGGCCGTGCGCCGGGCGCGGCATCCGCTGGTGCTGCTGGTGGCAATCGTCGGCGTCTCGGCCGGGCTTTCGGCGTTTCTGGTCAATGACACGATCTGTCTGGTGCTGACCGTGCCGGTGCTCGAACTGGTGCTGCGCCTCGGCCGTCCGCCGCTGCCGTATCTGCTGGCCGTGGCGATGGCCGCCAACATCGGTTCGGTTGCAACGCTGACCGGCAACCCGCAGAACATGATCGTCGGCTCGCTCTCCGGCATCGCGTACGGCGACTTTGCCGCGGCGCTGTGGCCGGTGGCGGCCGTTGGCTGCGGACTGCTGATCCTGGTGCTGGTGCTGGCCTTCCCGCGCGAATTCCTGCGCGGCGGGCCGCTCGCGCCGTTGCGCGTGACGCCGGTGCGCTGCAACCGGCCGCTGGCACTGAAGTCGGTCGCCGTGCTGGCGGGGCTGATCGGCGCCTTCTTCGCCGGCGTGCGTCCGGCCGAGGCCGCGCTGCTCGGTGGCGCCTATCTGCTGCTGACCCGGCGGGTGAAGCCGCAGAAAATCCACCGCGAAATCGACTGGTCGCTGCTGGTGATGTTCGCCGGCCTGTTCGTCGTCGTCGCCGGACTGGAGCGCACGGTGCTGACGGCCGATCGCATTGCGGCGGTCGGCAGCTTCGGCCTGCAGCAACCGGTCGTGCTGGCGACGCTGACGGCGGCGCTGTCGAACCTCGTCAGCAACGTGCCGGCCGTGCTGGTGCTGAAACCCTTCGTCGAGGCCCTCGCGGACCGGGAACGCGCCTGGCTGATCGTGGCGATGGCCTCGACGCTCGCCGGCAACCTGACGCTGCTCGGCTCGGTCGCCAACCTGATCGTCGCCCAGCGCGCCCGCAGCCTCGGCGTCGAACTCGGCTTCGGCGCCTATCTGCGCATCGGCGTGCCGGTGACGGCGCTGACGATCGTGGCCGGCACGCTGCTGCTGATGCACTGAGCCCGGCGGCTGCAGACCGGTACCGGCTGCGGCGCTGCGTCCTGCACGCGTGTGACCCACGGGTCAAAGAGACTTATCCGCACTTCGAAGGCTTTGACCCACGGGTC
>NZ_DAOLKE010000481.1:0-2134 GCF_035331805.1 Plasticicumulans sp.
GCCGGCGCTTCGCGCAGGAGGCCGCCGCCGGCGGACCGCTCGCCGAGGCGCTGGCCGGGCTGTACGCGCGCTTCGCGCCCGACAGCGCCGAGGGCCGCCAGCGCCTGCACTACCTGCTCGAACGCCAGCCGTACCGGCTCGCGTTCTGGCGCACCGCCGCCGACGAGATCAACTGGCGGCGCTTCTTCGATGTCAGCGAGCTTGCCGGCGTGCGCGTCGAGCTGCCGGCGGTGTTCGAGCGCGTGCATGCGACCACGCTCAGGCTGTACGCCGAGGGCCTGATCGACGGCGTGCGCGTCGATCACGTCGACGGCCTCGCCGATCCGCGCGCCTACTGCCGGCGCCTGCGTCGCGCGCTCGCGCAGGCCGCGAAGCAGCGCCCGGCCGATGCCCCGGCCGGGCGCGCATGGCTGGTGGTCGAGAAGATTCTGGCTGCGACCGAGCACCTGCCGGCCGACTGGCAGACCGACGGCACGACCGGCTACAGCTTCATGAACTCGGTCGGGGCGCTGCTGCACGATCCGGCCGGCGAGGCGCCGCTCGCGCGGCTCTGGAGCGAGGTCACCGGCCGCAGCGCGCAGTTCGAGGATGAAGAGCGCGCCGCGCGCCGGCGCATCCCGAAGGAGCTGCTCGGCGCCGACTTCAACGCCTGCGCGCACGCGCTGCACACGATCGCGCGCAGCGATCCGCGCACGCGCGACTGCACGCTGCTCGCGATCCGGCGCGTGCTCGCCGAGCTGCTCGTGCAGTTCCCGGTCTATCGCACCTATGCCGATGCGCGCGGACGCAACGCCGGCGATGCGGCGCTGATGCAGGGCGTCATCGCCGCCACCGCCGCGCAGTGCCGGCCGGCCGATCGCTGGGTGCTCGAACACGTCGACCGCTGGCTCGGCGGCGAGCCGCCCGAGGCCGCCCCGGGCATCACCGGCCGCCGGCTGCGGCTGCGCGCGATCGGCCGCTTCCAGCAGCTCAGCGCACCGACCGCCGCCAAGTCGGTCGAGGACACGGCCTTCTACCGCCACGGCAAGCTGCTGTCGCGCAACGAGGTCGGCGCCAACCCAACGCAGTTCGCGCTGTCGCCGGCCGAATTCCACGCCGAGGCACGCGCGCGCCGGCGCCATTTCCCCGATGCGCTGCTCGCGACCGCGACCCACGACCACAAGCGCGGCGAGGACCTGCGCGCGCGGCTGGCGGTGCTGAGCGAGCTGCCCGAGGCCTGGCGCCAGCAGCTCGAACGCTGGCGCCTCCAGAACGCGCCGCTGCGCCCGGCTGCCGGTCCCGATGCCGCCGACGAATGCATGCTGTATCAGATGCTGGTCGGCATCTGGCCGGCGGGCGCGACGCCGCCCGATGCCGCGACGCTCGCCGTGCTGCGCGAGCGCCTCGGCGGCTGGCAGCTGAAGGCGCTGCGCGAGGCCAAGCGTCACAGCCACTGGAGCGAGCCGAACCTCGAATACGAGGCCGCCTGTGCGGACTTCCTCGCCGCGCTGCTCGACCCGGCGCGCGCCGCCGACTTCCTCGCCGGCCTGCACGGCTTCGCCGCGCGCATCGCCCCGGCCGGCGCCGTCAACAGCCTGCTGCAGACGCTGCTGCGCCTCGGCACGCCGGGCGTGCCCGATCTCTACCAGGGCTGCGAGTTCTGGGACCAGAGCCTCGTCGACCCCGACAACCGCCGTCCGGTCGACTGGCCGGTGCGCGCCGCCGCCCTCGCCGGCGCCGCAGCGGATGCCGAACTGCTCGCCGCCTGGCCGGACGGTCGCCTGAAGCAGCGCCTGATCGCGCGCATGCTCGAACTGCGCCGCGCCGATCCGGCGCTGTTCGCACGCGGCGACTGGCGGGAGCTTGCGGTGCTCGGGCGCTGGTCGGCACAGGTGTTCGCGGCCGTGCGCGTGCGGGAAGGCCGCTGCGTGCTGCTCGCCGGCCTGCGCCTGGCGACCGGCCTGCTGATCGGCGGCGAACAGTCGCTGGTGCCGCCGACCGCGGTCTGGGGCGACACGCGCCTGAAGCTGCCGGGCAGACTCGCCGGCCTGCGCTGGCGCAGCGTGCTCGATGCCGGACTGCCGCCGCTGACCGGCGCGACGATCCCGGCCGGCGCCTTGTTCGCGCGCTGGCCGGTGGCGGTGCTGGCGGGCGG
>NZ_DAOLKE010000482.1:0-2126 GCF_035331805.1 Plasticicumulans sp.
GCAGCGCTGGCGCGCCAGCCCGGCGAGCGGCTCGACCAGCAGCTGCGCGCGCAGGCCGTCGCCGGCCGGCGCCAGCAGCAGGCACGGGGTCGGATCGCCGGGCTGCACGTCGTCATCGCCGAGCACGGCATCGAGCGCGGCACCGGCCGGCAGCACGCGATCGAGCGCCTGCAGCGTGCGTGCGAGTTCGGCCCGGCCGGCCTCGGGCACGTGCAGCCGGCCGTTGTCGAGCACGGTCCCGAGCCGCTGCTGCTCATGCGTGTAGACGGTGTACTCGACGCGGCTGGTGTTCTTCACGCGCGCGAGCTGCCAGACCGCGCCCGGCTTCTTCGGCGCCGGCAGCAGTTCGAGCAGCCAGCCGCCCTCGGCCGACTTGTCCCGGCGCAGCGACAGGCGCGGCGGCACCTCGACCAGTTCCAGCCATTCGCCGGGCTTGCCGATCCAGTACACGCGCGGATGTCCGGTCAGCGCCCCGAGCAGGCGCACGACGTGATCGTCGTGCCACAGATCATGGATGCCACCGAGGGAATGCAGCGCGGCGCGATCCTCGGGCAGCAGGGCCTCCTGACTGCTGCGGGTTTCGTAGCGGTAGAGTTCCATCTGCTTGCCCGGCGTCCAGCCGCCGCGCGCCGCCGGCTTCTGCTCGCGCAGTTCGAGCCGCAACCGGCCGCCCTGACGGTCGATGCCCCAGATCAACCGCACGCGGGCCGCCGGTCCGTCCCCGAGTGCGATCAGCCGGTTCAGCGCCCGCTGCCAGGCCGGCTTCGGCGGCACGACATCGAGCAGCACGGACTGCGCCGGCTCACCACGACAGCGCGCGAGCACGGCCCGTGCCTCGGCAGCGATCCAGCCGTAGCCGGCGGCCGAGGCGCGCGCAATGATCGTTTCGAGCATGGCGGTCTCGCCCGGCACCGGCGGCTGGCCCAGCCAGCGGCGCATCAGCAAGTCGAACAGGCAGGTGAGATCGGGCTCTTCGGGCAGGGACGCCGGCGGATAAGCCCCCTCATCGGCCAGGGCAGCGAGCGCGGTGCCGAGGATCACGTCGGCCGCCGGTACCGCACTCATGCTGCAGTAGCCCAGGTGCTTGCTGATGTCCCGGATCGCGCCGATCCCGTGCACGGCCAGCAGCGCGCAGACGTGCAGAAAGGCCGGCAAGCCGTACAGATGCTGTTGCGGATTGCCGGTGGCCTGCCGCCACGCCTCCTGCGCCGACTCGAACAAGGGCAGCGCCGCCGCGGCACCTGCCTCGATGAACGAGCGGCACGCCGCCACGTCGGGCATCGGTGCGGAAAGCGGTTCGCCACACCAGAGCGCCAGCTCCTGGGCGAGGTGCTGATCGGCGGGCAGAACCTGCGGCACGCTCAGGCAGCGATCGAGCATGGCCCGCGCTTCGCGCGGGTCTTCCAGATCGCCGACCAGCATGCCGAGCCAGTCCTCGATCATCATCCAGCGCAGGCGCGGCTCGCGCTGGAACAGCCAGTCGGCGTCGTACGCGCAGCGCACGAGCTGCGTCAGCGGGCGCTCCATGAACCAGCGATCCGGATCGCCATTCTGCATCTCCCGCGCAATCCGCAGGGCCGTATCGAAATCGTTGGCATGCACGGCCAGGCGCAGGTCGCGGCGGCTGTGATTGACGATCAGGCTCGTCGCAAGTAACTGCTGGAACACGGCGGGATCGACGCGGCCGGCCAGCGCCGCGCCCAGACTTGCGGCCGGCACCGCGCGCAGCACCTGATCCGCAAAGCGCCGCAGCGCCTCCGGCTCCCGGCCGAGCCGGCGCATCAGGCGTTCGGACACGGCTGCATCGAGCACCGGCGGACCCGGATCGCGTCCGGCCTTCGGGCGCAGCAGCGGGCGCAGGGTGTCCGGCAGGGATTGCACGGCCTTCTGCGCGGCCGCTCCCTTCTTCGCGAAGCCGAGCCCGGCGTACAGCTCCGGCCAGTGTGCGAAGGCGAGCGGCTCGTACAGCACGGCGAGCGCATCGGCGAAGACGCGGGCGGGTTCGGGCAGCGCCTGCCAGGCGGCGAGCGGATCGGTGCTGAGGGTCATCGACGGTTCATCCGGTCATGCAGGCGTCCGGGCAGGCTCCCGGACAGGCAGATTCATCGCCGGGCCCGGGGCGGCGA